>CAKUKT010000012.1 GCA_934663655.1 uncultured Victivallaceae bacterium | reverse complement strand
ACCCGGCCGGAACTCGGCGGCAGCGAATTTTTCAATCTGCTCGGCTTCACCGGCAACCGGGTTCCGCACTTGGATGCCGAAACCGCCCGGAAGCTTTACGAACGGGTTTCCGAAACCACCGCCCGCGGACTGGTCAATTCGCTGGTGACGCCGGCACTCGGCGGCCTCGCGGTCGCCTTCGCCAAGAGCGCGCTGGCCGGCCGCCTCGGCATGGAACTGGAGCTCGAAGCGATTCCGGCCGAAGGGTGCAACCCGGCGGAAGTGCTCTTTTCGGAGTCGCACAGCCGCTTCGTCGCGACGGTTTCTCCGGAAAAAGCTCCGGAATTTGAGTCTCTGCTCGCCGGGAGCGTTTTCGCCCGGGTCGGTCGCGTCACGCCAACTGCGGAAATCCGTTTCACCGGGAAATCCGGATTCTCGGTCACGCTTGAGGATATCCGCAAGCGTTATCAGCGGACACTCGATCAGGTTTAACCGTATCCCGAGCGGCCGCGGAGCCGCCGGAACTGAAGGATGTCACAAAGATGCAGGAAAATCCCGCCCCCCCGGCCGATAATTCCGACAGTGAGGAGCTGATCCGGGATAACCTGCGTCTGGTGATGAAGATCGCCAACAGTTTCATCGGTCGAGGTCTGGACTGGGAGGATCTGGTGGCCGAGGGCAACCTCGGGTTGATAACCGCCGCGCAGAAATATGATCCTTCGCAGGGAAAATTCAGCACCTACAGCGCCTGGTGGATCAAACAGGCGATCCGACAGGCGATCGCCGATCAGCGGAGCGCGGTGCGGGTGCCGATCGGGGCTCAGCTGAAGTCCCGGCGGATCAAGCGCGTAGCCGCCGCACTCGAGCGCGAACTCGGCCATCCGCCCACCGATCAGGAGATCGCCGCGGCCGCAGGACTCTCCGAACTTGCGGTGCGCCGACTGCGCAATGATTCGCTTGCGGACGTGCGTTCGCTGAATACCGCGCTGGCCTCCGACGATCCGGAGAGCGGGGAATACCTCGATCTGCTCGGCGATTCGGCAACCCCGGGGCCGGATCAGGAACTGATCCGGGTCGAGGAGATCAATCAGCTGCTGTCGCTGCTCGATACGCTCAGCGAACGCGAACGACGGGTACTGAAACTGCGTTTCGGTCTGGACGGGGAACCGGTGCGGACCCTCGATGAGGTCGGCCGGGAGATGAACTGCTCCAATGAACGCGTCCGGCAGATTCAAATGCGGGCGCTGCGTAAGCTCAATGAACGCATGAAGTAGGTGCGATCCTTCCGGAAGCTGCCTTGCGGCTCTTTCGGCGCACTCCGCCGGAGTGCCGGAAAAACCGATGAAAAGAAGATGATTTTAAAACCTCCCGGGCGACCCTAACCATGAACAGCTCCTCCACACCTGTTCCGGAAACAATCTATCCGGAATCAGCGCTGCTCCTCGCGCCGCTGGCGGGGTTCACTGATTTCGCCTACCGTCGCGCCGCGCGCCGGTGCGGCTGCCGTTTTGCCTTTACGGAGATGGTGGATGCCGCCAGCCTGGCCTATGCGTCCGGACGTTCGTCGCCGCTGCTGTACCGCGGCGGTGATGAGGAGTTTCTCGGGGTGCAGCTGGTGGGCGCCGAACCGGAACTGCTCCGGCGCGCCTGCGAAGAACTGTCCCGACACCGCTTTGAAGTACTTGATTTCAATCTCGGTTGTCCGGTACCCAAAGTGGTGAAAAAGGGCGCCGGCGCCGCGCTCGGACGCCGACGCGAACAGGCGCTCAGCTGTTTCTCGGTATTGCGCGAATATTCTCCGTTTCCGCTGACTGCGAAACTGCGGATTCTCGATGCCGCCGATCCCGCGCCGACCATCGAGTTGTGCCGCGGCCTCGTCGAACTCGGCGCCCGGGCGCTGACTATTCACGGCCGCACGCTCGAACACTTCTATTCCGGGGAGGTGGCGGCGGCGATCATCGGCGCAGTCCGGGAGGCGTTGCCCGGTACCCCGGTAATCGCCAACGGCGGGGTAAATTCGCCGGAAAGCTGGGCGGCGCTGCGTGCGGCAAGCGGGTGTTCGCGAATAATGCTGGCGCAGGGGGCGATGGGCAATCCCTGGTTGTTCCGCGAAATCGCCGGCGGTGCGCCGCCGTCGCTGGCGGAGTGGCGGGAGGTGGTGCTCGAACATATCGACGGCATGATCGAACTCTACGGAGAAACCACCGCGATGAAGTGCGCCCGCAAAATCGTCCACGACTATCTGCGCGGGCGCGGTTTTCCCGGTTCGCTCCGGGCGGAGGCTTCGTTGCTCAGCCGGCGTGGCGACCTGCTCGCGCTGCTGGAACGGGCCAGACCGGTTTCAGCTTCAGCCCCGCGCAAATTCTCGGCAAATAGCTGAATCAGTTTATTTGGTCTTGTAAAAAAGAGCTTTGAAGATTATATTCCCGGGAAAACGATTCAACTGCGGAGAAATGAAAATGGTTCACTCTGTTCCCACCATCGCGGCATATTACTTTCCCAACTACCATTCCGACGCCCGCAACGCGCTCACTCACGGGCCGGGCTGGAATGAATGGGAACTGGTTCGCCGGGCCCGGCCGCGTTTTCCCGGCCACCGCCAGCCGAATTGTCCCCTCTGGGGATATGGCGACGAGGCGGATCCGCGGGTGATGGAGCAGAAAATCGCCGCCGCGGCCAATCACGGAGTGGATGTTTTCATCTACGACTGGTACTATTACAACGACGGAACCTTCCTCGAACGGGCGCTTAATGAAGGTTTTTTCGGCGCCGCGAATCGTTCACGTCTGCGCTATGCGCTGATGTGGGCCAACCACAACTGGGTGGACATTCACCCGGTTCCCGCCGACCTCAACCCCGAGCTGCTCTATCCAGGCGCGGTGACTCCGGAAAGTTTTGAACGCATGACCGACTATGTGATCGAACACCACTTCTCCCGTCCGGAATACTGGAGAATCGCCGGAGCGCCCTACTTCTCAATTTATGAACTCTACCGCATCGCCGAAAGCTTCGGCGGCTGGAACGAGGCCGCCGCTGCGCTGGAGCGTTTCCGGGAAAAAGCGCGCTCGGCGGGCTTTCCCGGCATCCATCTCAACGGCGTATTGTGGGGGCTGCAGCTGCTGCCCGGTGAGCAAACGATCAGTGATCCGGCGGCGCTGGTGAAGCTTTTCGGGCTCGACAGCGTCACCAGTTACGTCTGGGTGCACCACGCCCGGCTGGAGAGGTTCCCGGTCACCCCTTATGCGGAGGTGTTCGCCGCCAACCGCGCCTACTGGGACAGCGCCGCTTCAACTTACGCGGCGCCCTACTTCCCAAACGTGACGATGGGCTGGGACGCTTCTCCGCGCACATTGCAGGAGACCGAATACACCGATCGCGGTTACCCCTACATGGCGACGATGAGCACCACCCCCGAAGAGTTCGGGGCGGCGATCCGCGCCGCCTGCGACTTCGTCGCCGCGCGGCCTCCGGAGCAGCGCGTCGTCACCATCAACGCCTGGAACGAATGGACTGAAGGCAGCTATCTCGAACCGGATGAATTTCATCGTTTCGCCTACCTTGAAGCGATCCGTGAGGCCAAAGCCGCCTTCACAGATGAAAAATAATGAGGTTCGGTACTCCATGAAAAAATTCCTGATCGTCGCTTCCGCCGCCGTGATCGCTCTCTGCGCCGCCTCCTGTGCGTCCAGCGAGCGCATGATGCGGATGTCCGGTCCGCTCGCCAGTTACGCTCCCCCGGAATCCTCCCGGATCGCCGGATTCCAAACCGACCAATCCTTGAGTTACCGGGCGGCCGGCGGCACCCGGCCGGGATTGATCGCTGGAATCATCGATGATCGATTGATCAATATCTGGCCCTTCTTTTTCCGCAACGACCAGTATTATTCGGTGCTGTGGCCGATAATCGACGTCGACCCCTACGGAATGGCGGTACGCCCCTTCTACAACCAGGAGGGCAACGAATACTCGATTTTATTTCCGCTCTCGGCGTGGAATCCGGTGAACGGCGACGGCTGGGTCCTCAGCGGCTACTGGAACCAGAACAATACCGGATTTTTTCCGCTGTTCAATCTGGGCAATCGCCTGAACTACCTGCTTCCCGTCTGGTGGCGGAAACGAAATAGAGAGACCACATCCGGAGGAATCTTCCCCGTCGCCCGGTTCGGCGACGGCATGAACTACGTCGTCCCGGCGTGGTGGTACCGCCGGAATGGGGAGACGGTGTCCGGCGGACTCTTTCCCGTCGCCCGGTTCGGCGGCGGGTTGAGCTACGTCACCACGGCGTGGTGGTACCGCAGAAACAACGGCGAACTCGGCAGCGCCGGCGTCTATCCGCTGGGCGGGTGGTTCCGGGGTTCCGGGAAAGGAGCTTCGGGCTGGCTGTTGCCGCTGTTCATGTACACCCCGGATTTCCTGACGGTACTGAACTTCTGGAGCTGCCGCGATGATTGGCAGAACTGGGGAGTATTTCCGCTTTTCTGGCGCTTCCGGGATATGTATGTGCTGCTGCCGCTGTGGCGGGATGACCGGGAGTTCGGCCTTTTCCCGGTGTTCCGCTGGCGGGATGGAAACCACTTCTACGCCTTTCCGCTTGCCGGCAACTGGGGTAATTTCGGATTCGCGGGGCCGGTTTTCTGGGACTTCGACAGTCACTCCCGTACGTTCGGCGTCATGCCGCTGTTTGTCAGCACAACCAAAACGAACTCCCGTTTTCTGTGGACGCCGCTCTTCCTCTCCAAATCAACTCCGGCATCCCGCACCTTCACCCTGCTGAGCCTCGGCTGGCTGCTGTGGATGCAGGAGGAGAACTTCTCGAGCGACGCGCTGAATCGCTGGGAAAAATTCTACTACAATTCAGTGCCGCGAAACGACTTTCAGTGCGCCTCCCTTCCGCTGCTTTCCATTTACAACCACTCCTTCCGGCTGGACAAAGATGCGGCCGCGGTGCAGGAAGAGCAGATCCTGGCCGACACACTCGGTAAATACTGCATGACAGCCGACAATTTTGACCCCAAAGTGCTGAATGCGGGGATCGCGGCGGCCGCCGCATCGGGTCTGAATGCACCGCCAACCGAGGTTGGGGAAAGCGCCGACAGCTACATCCGGAAACTCAGTGAACAGTTCGACCGCCGCGACCTGCCGGAGGTTGAAGAAAAATTCCGGATGACGCTGCCGTTTTTCATCTATCGGCACCAGGCGCAGAGCCGGTCGCTGACTTTGCCGCTGCTTTTAAGCCACTACTCCACCTCCACTGAGGTGACCCGACTCGACCTGCTCTGGCCGCTGCTGTGGAGCAATGAAAAGCGGGTCGCGGCCAGCCGTTTCCCGAATATAGTTGAGATGGATGAAGTGCTGGCTGCCGGTAACTCGGCGGTTGAAACCAGCGAATCCTACCGGTTGCTGCTGTGGCTGGCGGAGGAGGAAAATGCGACACTGCGGGTACCGACGGTTCCCGGGCGGGCCCAGGCGATCAATCAGGCCGCGGCGGCGCTCGACCTGCTCAAAACTGAACGTATCCGGCAGGAGAAAAATGTTCGTGAGGCAGCCATTCTCGAAGCGCTCCTCTCAACCCTGCTGCCAGCAAATGAAAAGCTGCCGGAATATGTTCCGGGCGAGAACTTTAAAGAGTGGAACAACAAAGTTTCCAATCATGAGCCGGAACTTCGGGGCCTGCTGACCAACTATTATTTCTGCCGGAGAACCATGCATGAAACCGCCGCGACGATCAACGAGAAAGAGGAGCTGCTCGCCGGTTTGCCGGAACTCTCCGGCGAGCGGTTCGAGACGCCGGCGGAGATCAAGTCCGCGCGGCAGCGACTGCTCAACGAATATACCCGGCCGGTCCGGCGAAATGACTTTAAAACGCTCGGATTCCGGAGAATACTCACGGACGAATGGTCGAAGTGGTCGTTCCTGTGGATCCTTGCGGACGGCGAGACAACTCCGGAACGCGAACGTGCCCAGGTGCTCGGATATTTCTACCGCTACAACCGGGAAGAAGATCGCTCCAATACGTTGTGTTTCCCCTTCATTTCGATCCGTCGCGACGGCGATGACAGCAGCTGGTCGTTTCTCTACCGGATGCTGGAAATCCGCAATCAGGGGGGAAAGACCAGCGGCTACATCTGTTTTATTCCCTTCGGGGAATAACTCTCCGCCGACGCCGAAGGCGGCAGTTCGAGGTTACGGCGATACTCCCCGGGAGTTTTGCCGTAAAACCTCCTGAATACCTTGATGAAATTGCTGACATCCCGGTAGGAACACTGAAACGCGATCTGTTCGAGGTTCAGCGTGGAGTAACGAAGAAAATCCGCCGCCTCCCGCATCCGCTGTTCGAGCAGGTAGCGCTTCATCTCCATCCCGGTCGCGGCGTGAAACAGCTGCGAACCGTAACTGCGGTTGATCCCCAGCGCATCGCAGATCGACGAACAGTTGATCGGCAGGTGAAAATTGTTGTCGATGTAATGTCTGATCCGATTGACCGTGGTACTTTCCACTTCACCGGCACCGGCGAGTTCACCGGCCATGTCGGCAGTCAACTGCTCGATCAGCATCCGGAGCAGCGCCACAATCCTCCCGTCACGGACCTCACTGATTTCCCGCATCTGCAGATTCAGCACCTCGAGGAGCGCCGCCCCGATACCGGAAACCGGACGCTCGGTATGGTAGTAGAGCGTCTGCACCGGTTCCCCCTGACGATATTCGTTGTAGACGATGCGGATGAACCACGGAGGAAAAACGACTGACAGCGCAGTGAAATTGTTTTCCGGATAGTTCCGATACTGATAGCCGCTCCAGCCGTCACAGCCGCACACCATGCAATCCCCGGCCTGGAGTGTCCGCTCCTCATCGGCGCCGTCGAACACCGCCGTGGTCCGGAGCGAACCGCTCAATACCCAGACGAAACGCATGAAGCAGTGATTGAGGGTATGGGACTGTTCGCGATCCGCCAGAATATAATGGATTTTGTGCCATCGGAAATTACCGGCCAACGCTTTGAGCGTATCCACAAAAAAATCGTAATCCCCGGGTTTGCCCGGCCAGTTTTCCCTCTGTTGTACCCGCATAGCCACCCAACAAATTTACCACAAAATAAAAATTTTCCGGATTGTCATTCCCTCCGAATTTAGTTATAATATATATAAGCAGCGAATCTGGCAGCGGTAACTAATATATCACCTCTGACCGGAGATTACAAAATCGATCTGCACAACCGGGCGACGTTTTCTCTCCTTCCGCCGGAAGAGGGAATTTACCCGGTGGCGAACTGACAAAACACCGACCGGATCGGGAATCGACCGCCGGATCAACATGATCAGGAGATTAATTATGAAAAAGAGTTTGCGTCATTTTACCGCGACACTGCGCCGGATCACCGTTCTGGCCGCCCTGCTTGCCGCCCCGGTTCAGGCCGCCGCCGGAGAACTGGACGCCATGCGCGAAGCCGCTCTGAACCGACCGCGCCGGATCATCATCAACGATGACGGCTGCGACATGACGGAATTTCCGCGCGATCTGCCGTTGACAATGGAAAACATCTACCATCAGATGCTCGATAAACTCAAGGAAACCGAAGTGGATACAGTGAGTTTCTGCCCCTTCGGCGTCGGCCACGTGCTCGCGACCCGTTCGATGGTGACGGCGATCCATACCAAACCGAGCACGCTCAAAACTTCGCGCAACCTGACGCTGGAACTCTTCTCACTCGGGACCGATCCCCTCGAAGTCGCCATTGCCTTCTGCCGCGCCAACGACCTGGAAGTCTTCGTCAACATGCGCGTCAACGACACCCATGACCAATGGCACCCCTGGATCTCCGAATACAAGAAATCCCACCCCGAGGAACTCTTCGGCACATCGGCAAACCGCCCGCTTTACGGAGCCTGGACCGCTTTTGACTTCGCATTGCCGGTGGTTCGCCAACGGTTCCGCGCGATCATTGCGGAACTGATCAACAACTACGACGTCGATGGCGTGGAGCTCGATTTTCATCGCCATCCGATCTGGTTCAAAAGCGTTGCCGACGGCGGCAGCGCCGCTCCCGAAGAAATGGAGATGTTCACCGAAATGATGCGCGGCATCCGCGCGGACGCCGATGAGGTCAGCCGGAAACGCAACAAATATATCCTGATCGCCGCCCGCCTGCCGGATTCACTGGAACTCGGCAGAGACCTCGGACTTGATATCGAAACCTGGATGAAAGAACGTCTCTTTGACATCTACATTCCCGGCGGCGATATGGGTCGTTTCTCCCGTTACTCGGAGTCGGCCGCACTGGCCCATCGTTACGGACTCAAATCCTATCCTTCGGTCGATACCAGCTGGCTGCGCGCAAAAGGCGCCTTCAGCCGCAACGATGTGAAGTCACTGCACGCCCAGTCGGCGGCGGCGTTGTCCGGTGGTTCAGATGGGGTGTATTACTTCAATATGTTCTATGTACCGACCTATCTGCGCCAGATCCGCCGCGACGAAAAGGCGCTCGCGGGAATTTCCCGGCGTTATTTTGCCAACTATCACAACCTCTATCCTTTTTCGCGGCGGATGTACGAATTTGATCGGTTGCGCGATTGCCGGGGCATCGGCATGGTCGCCGCCGCGACGGGCGAACCGGCGACAATGCTGATCGAGACCGCCGATGAATCCGGAAAAAACTCCCCTTCCGGAGCGCCCGAAATCGAACTTCTCATCCACACCGTCAATACTCCCGCCGGAGTCCTGCCCCGGGCCGTACTGAACGGAGAACAACTTCCGCCTCCCGTCGCCTCCGGAGATGATTTCTCCTTCCGGATTGCGCCGCAGCTGTTGAAAAAGGGTGATAATATTTTTGAGTTCTCGATCTCCTCGGAAGACGCTGCGAAGATCCGACCGTTGCTGATCCTCGATAAAGAACAATCCCCCGGAGCTGGCTGGCACCGGCTCTACCCCGGCAATTTCCGGAAGCAGAACGAGGCGATCGTCGATCATGCGCTCCGCCTCGGCAGCCCCGATCCGGCGGCGGGATGTGTTAATCTGCTCTACGCGCTACCCAATCTGCGCAACGGTGAATTGAAAGTCCAATTCGACCTCCGGGTGGAGGAGGCACCCGATCCCGATTCGGTGGTACTGCGGCTCGCGGTCGGTGACTTCGTCGAACAAATCGGCTTCCAGCCCGATAAGTTCACGCTTAAATTCATCGGCAAAACCTTCCCGGTCGCCCTCACGCCCGGCTTCCACCATTACGAGGTGGAAACCTCCGGGGATCAGCTCAAACTCAGCGCCGACGGCAGGGAGATTTTTTCGGAAACCATGACGATGAAGACCTTCGATCCCCGGGGCGCACTGACCGGCAACTGCAAATCGATCCCTTTCATGAGCGACCGCTCGCTGCTGATCGGTTCCCTCTCCGGCGCCGGCAATGGCGCAAGTTCATGGCGGGACCTCACTCTCACCTATCCCGGTATCCTCATCGAAGACGCGGTGCTCAATGTCAACTACGCTCATCCGGTCAGCGCTGAACTCGCCGCCGCCGCCCGGCTCCCCCAACCGGAAACCATCTGCGCCGACGCCTCCGGCGGTCATGAATCATTCGAAATTTTCAATTGCACCTACGACAAAAAATTTCTGGACTTCTCGGACGGGACGCTGAAAATGGATAACAACGACCCCAGGCATCCCTTTGCCAATTTCAATATCGAATCTCCGCTGTTCACCGCAAATGAACCGGGCATTCTCTCCGTCGAGTGGGTCATGGAACCGGGAGCCCCCCAATCCCACACCGATCAATACTTCCAGCTGGTTGTCCAGCCGGAGGCCGGAGAGGGAATGGTTTACGACGGGAGCTTCAAATATTCCTTCCGCAGCCTGGAGAGCCCGCTGGGGATCTGCGAAATTCCCGATTCGGGTACTCTCGTTTTCCGGGTGCTGATCGACAAGCAGAACGGCAATGCAGTTCTATTCATCAACGGTCGCGAGGCCGCCGCCGGAACCCTGCTCAGGAACAAAGGCGTTCCGCGCCTGTTCTTCGGCGACGGCTCCAACAAGATAAACGGCAGGGCGATTCTCAAATCAATCAAAGCCGGTGTGATTCCCCAGCCCTGATCACCATAGAACTTTGGCAGTCTTAGCTGCCTGCGAACTAATTCAACTCAGGAGGAAAATCATGAAATCAGCACTTGACACCTTTTCCCGTCCGTATGGTTCAATGAACCATCTTTTCTGCCGCCGCACCCACGAGGGGTTCACCCTGATCGAACTTCTCGTCGTGATCGCGATCATCGCAATTCTCGCCGCGATGCTGATGCCCGCGCTCTCCAAGGCACGCGAAGCCGCCAAAGCCAGCGACTGCGTCAGCAGGCAGAAGCAGATGACCACCGGACAGCAGCTCTACAGCGGTGACAACAAGGAGTACGCGGTTATCCGCAACGCCCGCAATTACGGCGACGGGATGAACCGCTACGCTTTCGGAAGTGTACTGGCCGCACTCAAATATCTGCCGGACAACGCGAAACTCTTCGGCTGCCCGTCGGTGCTGAAAGGTACCGAAGCCAGTCGCGGCGACTACTGTTACAGCTACGGGATGTACGCGGTTTTTGAATCCGGAACGCGCAGCAACACCGACTCCATCTTCACCATCCAGCAGATCGCCCTGGCCACCGCGGATGACGCCTCCATCAACAAATATGTGAAAACCAATTATATGCGCCGGGCTTCCGGAATTATCTGTACCATCGACAATTTCCGGCTCACCGGAATCTCCACCGGACTGGTCCAGACCTACCAGGTGAACAAGTGCCGCAGCGCCAACGTGCTGGGAATTTCCCGTCACTCGGACCGGATCGCGACCTCTTTCTTCGACGGTTCCGCGGGGTTGTTCTCAGGCGGAGAGATTGCGGGAAAATTGCGCGGCAACCCGGATGTGGCGCCGGTTTACACCAACATTTCATTCTATTACTCACCCGGAGCCGGAATGTACAACCTCTACAGCTACGCGCTCTGACCGCGGGAAAACCGGGCGCTGCTAAAGCGCCCGGCCATCGCCGATTTCCGGCCGGAGCGCCCGCTGGGCATGGCAGATCGCCAGCGCCAGCGCATCGCTGCTGTCCAGAGGAATGCGTTCGATCTCGATGTTGAGTTCGGCGGCGATCATCACCGCCACCTGTTCCTTGGTGGCGCTGCCGCGGCCCGCCGCGGCCCGCTTGGCGACACTTGGAGTGTAACTGTATGCCGCCACGCCGTGAACCGCCAGCGCCGCCAGAATCGCCCCGCGCGCCATCCCGAGAATGATCGCGGTCGAGGCATTGCGCCCGCAGAACGGCTCCTCCAGCGCCGCCGCATCCGGAGTGAATGCCGCCACCAGTTCGCTTATACCGTGGTAGAGCCGGCGTACACATTCGGAATGGGGCAACTTCGGCGAATTGGCGATTATCCCACAGTCGAGCACCTCCATGCCACGCTCCGGGAGCCAGCGGATCACTCCGTAGCCGGTCGTGCGGATCGCGGGGTCGAGACCGAGCACCACCATGCCGTCAGGCCTCGAACGCCGCCGCGGCGCGGAACATCGCCTCCTCGCCGAGGTGCGGCGCCATGAACTGCACTCCCACCGGCATTCCGCTGTCGGGATCCACGCCGGCCGGCAGACTGATGCCGCAATTTCCGGAGAGGTTGAGCGCAATGGTAAAAATGTCCGAGAGATACATCCGCAGCGGATCGGAACGCTCACCGAACTTGAACGCCACCTCCGGCGTCACCGGCGTCAGCAATAGATCACACCTGCTGAAGGCCGATTCAAAATCCCGCCGGATCAGCGTCCGCACCTTCTGCGCCCGCAGATAGTAGGCGTCGTAATAACCGCTCGACAGCACATAGGTTCCGAGCAGGATCCGGCGCTTCACCTCATCTCCGAACCCCGCACCGCGCGTCTCGAAATAGGTGTCAACCAGATCCCGGCCCTCCACCCGCGCACCGTAGCGGATGCCATCGAACCGGGCAAGATTGGCGCTCGCCTCGGCGGTCGCCAGGATGTAGTAAGTCGCAATCGCATATTTGGTGTGGGGCAGCGAAACCTCGACGATCTCCCCGCCGAGCTGACGAACCCGTTCGATCGCCTGCCGGACAACCGCCTCGACGCCGGGAGCAATGCCGCCGGAGAAATATTCCGCCGGCAAACCGAAACGCACTCCGGCCAGCGAACCGCTGCGTTTTCCTTCCGCCGCCGCCGCACAGGCGGTCGGAGCTTCCGGAAGCGAGGTGGAATCCCGGTGATCCCCGCCGCTGATCACATCGAGCACCTCCGCCGCGTCACCGACCGAATTGGCCAGCGGTCCGATCTGGTCGAGACTCGAAGCAAAGGCAACCAGCCCGTAACGTGAAACGCGCCCGTAAGTCGGCTTCACCCCGACTACGCCGCAGAACGCGGCCGGCTGACGAATTGAACCGCCGGTATCACTGCCGAGCGTGACCGGCACGAAACCCGCCGCCACCGCCGCCGCCGAACCACCGGACGACCCTCCCGGGACCCGTTCCGGATCGCGGGGATTGCGGGTCCTGCCGAAGGCGCTGTTTTCACAGCTCGACCCCATCGCAAATTCATCCATGTTGAGCCGCCCGAAGGGAATGAATCCCTGTGCACGCAGACGGGTTATCACCGTGGCATCGTAGGGAGAGATCACCGGTTCGAGCAGTTTGGAAGCGCACGAACAACTCTCGTCCGCGACCGCGATGTTGTCCTTGATGCCGATCGGAACCCCATCAAATTTCCCGAGCGGAGCACCCGCAGCGCGCCGGGCGTCGGAGCTCCGGGCGGCCTCGAGAATTTTTCCTGCATCAAGTTTTAGAAAGGCGTGGATCTCTCCGTCGTGCGCCGCAATCTGATCGAGCAGACGGCGGCAGAGCGCTTCGGAGGTCAGCGAACCGTCGGCAAGTTTTCCGGCGATGTCGGACAACGACAATTTTTCAACGGGATATCGACTCATGGCGTTCAGTTGCTCCCTTCTCCGGGCAGCACCTGGGACACCGCCAGCAGGTTGCCGTCAATCCGTTCCGGGGCGTTGGCCAGCATCGCCTCCCGGGGGAAGGACTCCCCGCGCACATCCTCGCGCCAGACGTTCGAGAGCGGCGCCGCGTGAGCAGTGGGTTCGACACCGGAAACATCCAGCTCGCCGAGCGTGGCGATGTGTCCGACAATACTCTCAAGATCTTTCTGCAACCGCTGCTCCTGCTCTCCGGAAAGACGCAGACGCGCCAGCTCCGCCACATAATGAATGTCTATGTCAACCTTTGCCATATCGGTGAATCGTTCCCCTCAAATCCCGCCGCCCCGGCAGCGGGTTTTCTGAAATATTTCCGCAATCGCGCCACCGGCTCGTCGCCCGGAGGCGACCCGTTCAACCGGTGACACGACTGCGCGCAACGCCGTCAGACTTCCGGCCGGGTCACTCGCCGATCGAACCGCCCTTTTCCAGCGTCAGCGTCATCGAAACCAGATCGCAGACCTCCGAAGGTCCGAAATACTGGATCGGGCCGGGATAGACATAACCGGTCTCCACCGCCCATTCGCCGCGGTGCGCGGCAAAGAACTTGAACGGCGCACCATCAAGTTCCACCAGCGCCTTGCGGATCACCGGCTTGTCGGCGCCGTGACGACGCTCCAGATTCATCATCATCGTAATCGGAATGCCTCCGGCAATCCATTCGGAAGCATTCGCCGTCGTGTTGCGGACGCTCGACATATAGCCGGTACGGCCGGCGCCGAGCAGCGCGGCGGCGTTGTAACCGAGACTGTAGCAGTAGTCGGCATCGTAGTTCGACGGTGCCGCGCAACGCCCCTCATAGCCGAAGAAGTGGGTCTGCGTGGCGAATTTACCGCTGTATTTGCCCTCCTCCTTCCAGCTCTTCAGCCGGCTCTTGACCATCGCCGCCAGCATCTTCTCCGTCTCGATCAGCGAAACCTGCACGTTGCCGTGCGGATCGCGGTCGCTGCACAACTGGTTGCGGATTCCCGCCGGAAGCGATTTGAAAACCCCCGCCGAATTGGCGGAGAGATGCGCGGCGGCAAAGGCGGCCTTTTCCTCGGGATCGAGCGGATCGACCTCGGCGGCATTTGCGGCCAGCAGTTCATTGAGTTCAGCGATCAGCACCTTGATCTCGGGGACAAATTCAATCAGCCCTTCGGGGATCAGCACGATACCGAAGTTCATTCCCCGCTCGGCACGGCCCGCGACCACGGAAGCCAGATAATCGACGATTTCCGAAAGGGTGGATTTCTTCGCCGCCACCTCCTCGGAGATGATCGCCGCATTGGGACGGGTCTGCAGTGCGCACTCCAGCGCGATATGCGACGCCGAACGACCCATCAACTTGATGAAATGCCAGTACTTCTTGGCGGAATTGGCATCGCGGCAGAGGTTGCCGATCAGCTCGCTGTAAACCCGGCAGGCGGTATCGAAACCGAAACTCGCCTCGATCCATTCGTTCTTGAGGTCGCCGTCAATGGTTTTCGGGCAGCCGACCACCTGGATCGGAATGCTGCGCGACTTGAAGTATTCCGCCAGCACACAGGCGTTGGTATTGGAATCATCACCACCGATAATCACCAGGGCGCTGATATTCAGCTTCTCGCAATTGGCACGCGCCGCTTCAAACTGTTCGGCCGTTTCCAGCTTGGTCCGGCCGGAGCCGATCATATCAAAACCACCGGTGTTGCGGTAGGCGTCGATGATGTCGGAGGTCAATTCCATCACCTCACCCTTCACCAGACCATCCGGCCCCTTCAGAAATCCGTAGAGACGACTGCCGGAGTTGAGCGACTTGATGCCGTCGAAAAGTCCCGCGATCACATTGTGTCCGCCGGGAGCCTGACCGCCGGAGAGAATCACTCCGACATTGAGCGCCGGACGGGATTCCGCCGCCCCGGCCTCAAACGTCAACACCGGACTACCGAACGTGGCCGGAAAAAGCCGGGCGATATCCTCTACATTGCCGGCGGCTCCCGTCGGTTCACCCTCGCAAACCTTGACGGCGGCTCCGTTGGCCAACGCGGCGGGAAGTTTCGGACGGTAGGCGGCACGCGCCTTCTGCAGGGGAGAGATATAACCCATGATTGAACCTCTTGATGTTGTTTGAACTGTTCCGGGCATCCGGAGAACCCGTTTTATTTTGTATAAGATAACCCGTTTTCCCCGATTTATCAAGTCATTCCGCCACGGCATACCGGCGGAGCCGAACCCGGATTCAGCTTTTTTCCTGAAAAAATATTGCAGCAGCGCACTTGGCGGGTTATATTCAGCTGTGTTTGCATTTGAAATATAAAATCTGGAGCATGACAAGATGAATATCCGCCTGATGAGGAGTTTCGCGGCAGCGGCGGCCCTGATGCTGCTGATTTCGGGATGCCGGCCGATGCCGGAACGCCTGCCGTCACCGCCGCCGGAGGTTAAGGAAACCGCGCCGGAAATTGAACCGGCAAAATCGAAGCCGGCACCGGAACCGGTCAATTATCAGCGTGCCGCAGTATTCGTCCAGGCGATGGAGACGCTTCACCACCGCTATGTGGATTCGGAAAAGGTCGACTACGACCGGTTGTTCGAAGCGGCGATGCGGGGAATGGCCTCGTCTCTCGACCCCTACTCCGATTACGAACCACCGGCAAACTACGAGGTTAATGAAATCCAGCGCACCGGTGAGATGACCGGCATCGGCGTCGAAGTCGTCAAACCCGCCGGACAACCATTGACCATCATCAGCGTGATCCCGAACTCCCCGGCGGAAAAGGCCGGTCTGGTTCCGGGAGATCAGATCGTCGAAATCAACGATCAGCCGATCAAGACCCTCAACTTCAGTCGCGCCGTCGAATTGCTCAAAGGCACGGAGGGAAGCAGCGTCAAACTCCAACTCATTCGCGCCGGTTCGGACACCGGAGAGACCGTCGAAGTTCAGCGCGGGGTCATCGTCCGCGCCTCGATCCCCCCCGACGCCATCAAAGTGATCGACGGCGATATCGGCTATATGCGCATTGAGAGTTTTACCCCCCACACGGTGGAGGAATTTGACGCCGCACTCGCCAGACTCAAGGAGAAACCTCTGCGGGGACTCATCATCGACCTGCGTTACAACCCCGGCGGAGTCGTCGGAGCCGCCGCCGGGGTTGCCGCCCGCCTGCTACCCCCCGTAAAGCTGCTGTTTACCGCCGCGCAGCGCGACGGCGGACAGCAGGAACGGATCACCTCCGACGGTAATTTTGCCCGGGAAACCCGGCTGCCGGTAATCCTGCTGGTCAATTCGTTTTCGGCCAGCAGTTCCGAACTCTTCTCCGCCGCGCTGCGGGACAATGACCGCGCCCGGCTGGTCGGAATGCGAACTTTCGGCAAAGCGACGCTGCTGCGGATAGTGCCGCTGCCCAATGGCGGCGCGCTGCGTTACGCCTCGGGACGTTACCTGACGCCGGCGGGCAACGAAATCGAACGACGCGGCCTGCTGCCAGATGAGATCGTCAATCTCCCTTCGCAGCAGGTGTTCAAACTTTCCAGCCAGATCAAGAAATTTCCCGGAGTGGTCAAGCCGGACAAGCCCGGCGCCATCGAGGATATTCAACTGAAAAAAGCCATTGAACTGCTGACACAGCCGGAAGAAAAACAGCCTCCGGAGACGGCCGCCGCGGAAGAGAAACCCGTTCCGGAAACGAAACCCGATGCGCCCGCCTCCGCCGCGGAGGAAAAAGACATTCCGTAACTATCCGCGGGTTGAAAAACCCCGCTTCCGGATGCATATTATAAATATGGCGCCCCCCCGGTGCGGCTTCCGCCGATCGCGACCGGGCGCGCCGAAGTTCAAACTGCAGTTAATGGAGGTAAGTTAATGGGCCGTAAATTCGCAAGATGGTTGTGCGTATTGACCCTGACCGCCTCCGGAATTGTATTCTCCGGATGTCGATCGACCGCCGCCGAGGCCGGGCAGAACAAAGTCGCCCACATCGCCAACCGGACCCGAACCGCCAGCGTCACTGCAACCGTGACAAACCGGGATTTTCCGAAGAATTTCTTCGTGGTTGCCGATCCCGCCGTCGCGGAAGATCCACTTGCAGCCGAGGTGATCGCTTATACGGTCAATGGACTCAAGTCACTGCGGATGACGCAGGCGAAAAATGCCGCGTCCGCGGAGATGATCGTCACAGTAAATTTCTACAAGACCGCGGCACGCCGGATGAGCGTCTACTTCACGATGACCGCCAAAGCCGGGGATCAGGAGTGCTGGCAGGTGAAATCGTGGTGTTCGTCCCGTCCGGAGGATATCCGTCCGTTCCTGCCCGGTCTGGTGGCGGCGACCCTGCCCTACGTCGGTATCGATCAGGGGCGGGCGATCATCAATCTGGCCAAACACAGCAATTACGTGCAGGCGGTTTACGGTAATTTCTGACGGCTCCGATCCGGATGCCGCCGCCACCTGCCGACGGCAACGGCCGATTGAAGTTTTGAAAAAATTGTGCTCTCATAGCTCAGTTGGATAGAGCGGCTCCCTCCTAAGGAGCAGGTCGCGCGTTCGATTCGCGCTGAGAGTACCATTTCACCGACCGGGAACCGGAACTGGTTTCCGGTCGTTTTTTTCTTTCCGTCCTGGCGGGGTTTTCCCTTGAATTTCCACCGCCCGGGTGGTATATTCCCGAAAATCAAATCACGGTGAATAACAGGATCAATACCGGATCATGACCGGATACAGTGAAGCCGCCGCCGCCGGGAAAGCGGCGTTTGAACTCTTTTTTTCCGCCCCGGACCGCCAGGGGGCGCTCCATTTTCCCGATTCCGAATTTCTTCACCTGACCGCGGGGATATTCGATCTGCTGCCTGTCGCCGGAGCAGGGGTTCACGACTACCTGAATGCACTCCGGCGTCTCGTCGGGGAGGATGGATTCGCACCGCGAATGCTCGGAGAAATTTTTGAAGTATTCATCCGTCACGGGGTACTCCCGCCGGAACTTTCCGGAAACTCCCGCAGCGAAATCGCCGAATACCTGCTCAATCGCGCCGACGCCCTGTTGACGGCACTGTACCGCCTGCCCCGCGAAGATCAACGCCTCGACACCTCCCGGCTGCTGCCGGGCGCGGAGAAACTTTTTGATGCCTTTTCTCCCCTCTGCGGTGAACGTCAGCAGCTGGTCGAACGGCTCGCAGCCTCGGACAAATTCAGCTTCTCCCGAGTCTTCTCCTATGCGTCAGGCAGCTTCATTCCCACGGAGCCGGCCTCCGTGAAACCGGTTAATAAATTCTACGGTTTCAACGGGGTAAGGAAAATTTTTCTCGATCACTTCCGCGCTTTCGCCTCCGGACACGGCAATGTGCCGCTGCTGATCCACAGCCTGCCCGGGTACGGCAAAACCAGCATGACGATCTCCCACGCGCTCGCCGCACCGGAAAATGTGCTGATCCTGCCGGAACCGGCGGTGCTCGAAAATGAACTTGAAACCCTGATCGCCGAACTGGCCTGCCGCCCCGATCGCCGCTTTGTGGTGTTTTTTGACGACATCGACAGCCGCGAGGTCGACTGGTACAGTTTCCGCACCCGGGTCGGCGGCATCTTTTCGCTGCCCGCCAACGTGATGATCGTGATCTCCTCCAACTACGAATTTCCCGCCGGCATCCTCTCCCGCGGTCGCAAGGTGAGCTATCCGGTGTTCGATGAGGTGCGCTGCACGGAGATGGTCGAAGATTTCCTGCTCGACTTCGGCTTGAAGAGCGCCCCCACGAATCTTGTTTCGCTGATCGGAGCCGACTACACCGAGGAGTTCGGGCAGAAGAAATTCACCGAATTGTCCCCGCGAACACTGATCCGCTATCTCAATATCTACAGCTACGATCAGAATAAACGCCGCACCATGGTCGAACTCGCCTCGGGACCACTGGTCACCCGGCCCGACGCCGAACTCTTCTACGAATTCAACATCAACCTCATGCGTTCGCTCTACGGCGAGGAGTACATCCAGTCGCTGCTCAAAGAGCGGCTGCGTTCACTTTGAGGCGGCGCAATAAATAATCATGAAAACGGAGAAACCACTCAAAGCCCCCGCCGCCTCCCCGGAAGTTTCCGCTGCGCCGAATACCTCCGGAAACCGCTTTTTCCAACTGCACCGTCGCGCTCTTGCCATATTCATTTTCGCCCTGCTCTGGTTCGGCATCTTCGCTCCGCTCGGCATCGACCCCCATCACGACGGGGTGATGATTAAACCCGCCGTCGACGTCGCCGGCGGCGCGATGATTTTCCGCGACACCTTCAGTCAGTACGGCGCGCTGTCAACCTGGATACAGGCGGCGGCGGTGAAAATTTTCGGAGCTGAACTGCTGGTGATAAAACTGCTCTCCGTACTCTTCTACGCCGGCTCAATCGTGCTGATCGACCGGATATGGAGGCGTTTTCTCACCCCGGCGTTTGCCTGGATCAACCTCATACTCTGTTTCGGACTCGCTCCCGAACTCATCGTGACCTTTCATCCCTGGTCGAGCATCTACGCGCTGTTCTTCATGCTGCTGGCA
>CAKUKT010000011.1 GCA_934663655.1 uncultured Victivallaceae bacterium | reverse complement strand
CAGCACCGGGTGCCGAGCATCCGCAACGCGAAACGCTACCTCGACTGGGAACCGCGGATTCCGCTGGAAGAGTCGATCGCCAAGACGCTGGATTTCTTCCTGCGCGAAGCGGTGAAATCCGGTGAATTCAAACGCAACTGACGGGACTTCCTTTCAGCTGTTCCCGAGGCGGAGGGATCATGAAGAAAACCATTGCGCTGCGCATCGACGTCGATACGCTGCGGGGAACCCGCCGGGGCGTGCCCCGGCTGTGTGACCTGCTCGCCTCCCACCGGGTGCGCGGAACCTTCTATTTTTCGGTCGGACCGGACAATATGGGCCGTCACCTCTGGCGGCTGCTCAAACCGGCCTTTCTCTGGAAAATGCTGCGTACCAATGCGACCGGTCTTTACGGACCGGAGATCGTGCTGATGGGGACCGCCTGGCCCGGCCCGGCGATCGGCAAACGGTGCGCGGCGGAGATTCGTGCCGCCGTCGACGACGGGCATGAGGCGGGTTTTCACGCCTTCGACCACTACACGGCGCAGGCGAAGTTGATGACCATGACCCCGGAAGCAATGCGGCGGGAGATTTCCCGGGGAATGCAGGTGCTCGGGGAGATTCTCAACGAGGCGCCGGCGAGCAGTGCGGCGCCGGGGTGGCGCACCAATTCGCAGCTGCTCCGGATCAAGGCGGAGTTTCCGTTTGTCTACAACAGCGACTGCCGGGGGAGCCATCCCTTCTTTCCGGTGGTTGACGGGGAGAAACTCGCTCAGCTGCAGATACCGGTAACGCTTCCCACCTATGATGAAGCGCTTGGCCGGGACGGGGTCAACGACGGAAATTACAACGATTTCCAGCTGTCGCTGCTGGCGGAGGATCGTCTCAACGTGCTGACGATTCACGCTGAAGCCGAGGGCGGGCGTTGCGCGGATCAGTTCAACGCCTACCTTGACGCGGTGCTCAAACGCGGTTACCGGGTGATAACCCTCGGGGAGGCGGCCGGAGAGTGCCGGGCCACCGCTCCGGAAGGCAGGGTGGAACTCGCCGCCTTTCCCGGACGTGAAGGCAAGCTGGCAATACAATGTTGAATGGTTCCGCGCTGCGGAAATGCGGAGAGGCGGGAACAGCTGCGGCGACGCAGCCGGGAAAAAACTTCCGCAAATTATCCCGCCCGGGTTGTAATCAGAAACAGGAAGAGCAATTCCGACGGAATTGCCGGGTAAGCGGGGGGAGTCCGGGTGAATACTCAGGAAAAACTGGAAATTCTCGCCTCCGATTCGCAGTACGACCTTGCCTGCTCCTGCGGAACCTCCAAAGACAACCACCGTCGTCGTACCGCTGAAGGCCGCTGGCTCTACCCGGTGCCGCTGGCGGCCGGTGGTTATGGGATCATGTTCAAGACGCTGCTCTCCAACGCCTGCGGGAACGACTGCCGTTACTGTCCGCTGCGCAGCGACGCCAACGCCCGCCGCTGCACGCTTACCCCGGAGGAAATCGCAAAATTTTTCTACGAATTTCAGCTCAGGCGTCCTCTGCTGGGGATCTTTTTGAGCAGCGGCGTCATCGACACGCCCGACCGGACGATGGAGAAGCTGCTGGCGACGGCGGAGATTCTGCGTTACCGTTACTCCTACCGCGGCTATATTCATCTCAAGATCATTCCCGGGGCGTCGGAAGCGGCGATACTCCGGGCGCTGTCGCTGGCGACGGCGGTTTCGTTGAACATCGAAGTTCCGGGAGAGCGTCACTTTGTCCGGCTGTCACGTTGCAAAGATTTCCGCCGCGACATAATCGCCCCGCTCAAGATCATCAGCGCCAACACCGCTCCCGGCGAACGTTTCGGTCGCGTCAAATGCACCACCCAATTCATCGTCGGCGCGTCGGATGAATCCGACCGGGAGATCGTCGGTTACATGGATGGTCTGTACAATCGCTTGAACTTCGAACGAATATTCTTCTCGGCCTACCAGCCGGTCTCCGGGGGGCCGTCGCTGCCCGGTGAACGATTCCAACTTGACGGCAACGCGCGTCTCACCCGCGAACACCGGCTTTATCAGGTTGACTGGCTTCTGCGCAAATACCGGTTTTCGCCCGGGGAGATGGTGTTTCGTTCGGATGGCAATCTTGCGCTCGACCTCGATCCCAAGGAGATGTGGGCGCGGGCGCACCCGGAGTTTTTTCCGGTCAGAATAAACACCGCCGACCGCGAAGAACTTCTGCGCATCCCGGGGATCGGGCCGGTCTGGGCCAAACGAATTATCGTCGCCCGTCGGATCCATCGGCTCACCCGGCTCTCGATGATCGGCTTTACCGGCAAACTTGCCGGGAAGGCGCTCAACTATATCGATTTTTCCTGAAATTTCACGCCGATGCTTGACTAATCCGGTTGCGAAGGATATTTTTTCTCCGGCCGGGTTCCGGCCGCAACGAATCAGAAAGGTTCCTTGAGCATGACAAATATTTTCCGGGACACCCGGTTACAGCTTGCGGTGCTGGTGCTGGTCGCGCTCCTTCTGCGGGTCGGTCAGCTGAGCAGTTCGCTCTCCTACGATGAAATCTGGACGCTGCAGAACTACTCCGAACTGCCGCTGTCACAAATTTTCACCGATCTGGAACTTCCCAACAACCAGCCGCTCAATACGGTTGCGGTGAAAATCCTCGCCTTCCTGCTGCCGATACCGGCGGTGGTCCGGCTGCATTCGCTGCTCGCCGGGGTGGGCTCGGTGGTGCTGTTGTGGTTCATCGCGCTGGTCGCCTCCGGGCGGCGCGCCGCTTTCTGGAGCGGACTTTTTCTCGCGCTTTCAGCTCCGGCGGCACTCTATTCGCAGCTCGCCCGCGGCTACGAACTGCAGCTCTTCTTTCTGCTGCTCTGCTTCGCCGGTTTTGCGATGACCGGCCAATACCGTCCCAGGCGATGGAAATTCCTGCCGGAGATACTGATTGCGGCGGGGGGAGCCGGAGCTTTATTCACGCTGCCGACCACGGTGATCTTCCTGGCCGCCGGAGTACTGGTGCTGTGGCTGCGCCGGCCGCAACGTCCCGGCCGGGGAGTGACGGTGGTGGTGGCTGCGGGAGCGGTTATCACCCTCGGTTATCTGCTGATCAACTTTCAGGCGTTCCAGACCGGCCGTCAGTGGGGAAGCGCGATCACCTCCGTGGCGGACTGGTTCCGGTTCGCGGGCGGAACAATGGAGGCGCTGCTGCCGCCGTTGTTGATTCTGCCGGTTCTGGTGGGAACGTTGCGTCGGCCGCCGGCGCGCGGTTTCGACCGCGGCAATGCGGCGTTGCTGCTGTTTGTAGTGCTGACGCTGCTCTCGGCGCTGGCGACAAAGGCGGGACCGCCGCGGGTATACCTGCCGTTGACGGCAATTTTTTCGCTGCTCGCCGGAATCGGAGTGGATCGGATCTTCGATTGGATCGCCGTCACGCCCGCGGGTGGGAAATGGCTCCGGGCAGCGGTGACGGTGATAGTGCTGCTGGCGGCGGCAACCGGTTACTTCACGCTGGCGCGGAACCCGGCCTGGCGTCTTCCCGACTGGCGGCGGGTGTTCGCGGCAGTGGCGGCGGACTATCCGCCGGAAACGCTGGTGGTTTACCGGGCAACCGACGGCTACCCGGTGATGTGGAACAACGCTCCCGAAATCTACGATGATCACTTCGCGCGTCTTGCCAACCGCGCCGACCGGCGTATGCTGCTGATGTTCGACGAACCCGGAGCATTCAACGGTTCCAACCGGGAGATGGGCGAGGAGGTGAGGAACTTCCCGGCGGTACCGGAAAGTCAGGCAGCCCCGGGTGGCGTTCCCGCCTCGCTCTACCGCCTGGAACGCCTGCGTGAACCGCCCAGCCCCGGTCTACCGGTGATCGCGGTGATCGGCCCGGTGCAGGAGACGGCGGCAACGACTCTGGCGAACGAGGTCGATCCCGGCGGGCCGGTGCAGCTCAATATCTGGCTCAACACGGTAACCCGGGAACAAAACGGCGTCTCCGTCCGCGGCCTGCTGCTGCTGCTGCCTCCGGAAGCAGTGACCGCGGAGACCCTGGCCAGGCTCAGTCGCTACGGCGACGCAGTCGCACTCTACCAGGTACGGTGAACCCCGCCTCCTCAAGTGCCCGCAGTACGGCGGCGGAAACCGTGGACGCCGGGGGTTTCCCCGCGTACTCCGCCTCGTAGAATGCGCGGCAAACCAGTTCTGCGACCCGCCGCCATCCGTTTTCCGCCGGGAGCGTGGCGGCATAGCCGAGCAGTTCCATCCGCGGAGGACGCGGGAACCCCGCCTCCTCCAGCGCAAGGCGCATTGCCGTGTAACCGGCACGGATCGAACGAGCCGGATCGTCATCGCACGAGAGTTGCGCCTGAGTCAGCAGCCGCAGGCGACGGCGACGGCGCCACCACCTGCGCAGCACCCGGAACACCACTCTTGCCAACCAGGCGAATCCGGCCAGAAGAAATGCTGCGATAACCAGCTGCCACCAGTGCGCCCCCATCCAGAACAGTGTCCGTTTGACCGGTGGAGTGTATCTGGTCAGCAGTTCGCTCAGGTAGGCGCGCAGCACCGCCGCCGGAGAGGGTTTGCCGCCGGAGTCGGCATTGCGGTCAAGCTGGTTCGGCGATTTGTTCTTTGCCTGCTCCTCGGCATCCTTGCGGAGTTTTTCCTCCGCTTCGGCCACCTTGACCAGCGCTTTTTCCAACGCCGAGAACTGCTGATTCTCCCGGCGGCGCAGGGCGACCAGGCGCTTGCCGATGAAATCAAGCGTTGACGAAGTCAACTCCGGCGGGGTGATCCGCCATTCATCTCCGAAGGGGTCGCGGAAACGCCCGATCCCGACCGGCGTGGTTTCCGACGGCACCGCCGACGGCGGTGTCGCGTCAAAGGTCAGCCAGCCGTAATCGTCGATATAGATCTGGGTCCAGGCGTGCGCATGATATTCGTAGACATCGAAGGTATCGGTCAAAACATTGTAGTTCCCCGGAGAGAAGCCGGTCGCAACCCGCGACGGCAATCCCGCACAGCGCGCCAGTACCGCCAGCGCGGAAGCAAAGTATTCACAATGACCGCGCTTGAGTTCAAACAGAAAATAGTCGGTCGCCTCCCGTCCCTCCGGAACCGGATCCGCATAGAGTTCGTAGGGGTAGTGGCTGCGCAGGTAGTCGCGCAATGCGATCGCCTTGTCGTAAGGAGCGTTGATGCCGGCGGTGATCTCCCCGGCAAGCTTCCGCACCCGTTCAGAGATCAGTTTCTCCGGCAGCTTGGTATAACCGGAGACGCCGAGAGTTTCCGGCCAGTTCGACTCGCGGCGGGGATTCCCGCCGGCCTCCTCCTCATTCACTACCGGAGGCGGGCCGGCCGCGTTGAGTTCACTTTCGAGGGCGGTGAACCGTTCCCGGTTGGCGTCGTCCGGGATCCGCCGCGGTATCATCAACAGCACCGTGGATGTATAACCGAAAGGCACTTCCGGCATCCGGTCATCCACAATACCGCCTCCGGCGATATTGTATTCCGCCGGAGGCATCCCCCGTGAGTCATGCTCAGGCGCCTGATAATAGATCGTCACATAAGGGCTGAAGAGACGGCGGGAAACCAGTTTCTCAATCTGATAATGAAGCCTCACCGTATGGTTCCACCGGTCGATTCCCGCCCGGTCGTTTCTCAGTTGAGAGCTCTTCAGCCTTTTTCCGACTTTCCAGGTACGTCCGTCATATTCGTTGTAAAGCATCCCGAGGTGGTAAAGTTTGAGCGGCGATCTGACCCGCATGACCAGATCCCGGCCCTGGCTGCCGCCGCCGTCCATGCCCATTGCCGCGTCATCATTCTCCGGATCGGGTATGGGTAGCGGAGTGCCTTCGCTTTCCAGCGAACTCGGAGAATTACCCCGGGTCGATGCGCTGCCGCCGGGCGAACTCTGCACCTGATTTTTTTTGCCGGCGGAGATCCATTTGCTCAGCGACGGCGGCATTGCCGAATTGCGCTGGGTGATGAAGGATACCTCGAACAACCCCGGACGCGGGTCGCTGCGGATCGGAATCGCGGCAAAAACGTACCAGCTGATTCCCGCAGCTATCAGCAGATGGGGCACGATCATCCGCAGTCTCGTACCATATCGCCGTTTCTCTTTTCCGTTCGTATCCCCGGAATCGAACACCCGGTTGCCGCTCCGGTAAAGCAACAGCAGCAGCACCGCGGTCGCCCCGGCGGTGAATGCCAGAGAGGAAACCCGCGGGAAGAGCGCCGAATAAGCCAGCAGCAGTGTCGAAATAAAGAACATATATCCGTAATCGCGCGGAGCGACGCCGATGATGAAGATCAATCCCATCAACGCAAGTCCCTCGATCAGACCGCGATCCAGCGGAACCCCGTTCATCGTGGCGTTGGCGAACCAGAACAACGCCCCGAGAAAGATCACCCCGCGCAGAATATGGCGGTAGAGCAGCGGGAACATCCGGAACGGCACCCAGGAGAGCAACGCCGCCGGCATCACCACGATCATCAATGCCAGCGTGAAACGCCAGTCGCCGTGCTGCCACAACGCGCCGCCGATGGCGAGCACCATATAGAGTGCGTACCACATGTGAGCCGGATGACGCGGCGGATATTTCCGCGTCAACGACCAGTCGACGATGCGCGATGGTTCAGAATCCCTCAAATTCGGTTTCACGTTCAATCACCTTTACCAGATCGGATGAGAAATCAAGCAGCGACGGCTCGACTGGAGAGTCCGAGGGAACATGGATAGAGCTCCGCACGGCAATTCGCGGCGAATCCGGTTCCACCGGCGGGAACAACTGTTTCGGGGCGTAGAGCCAGTGCACCCGGCAACTGGAATCGCTGAGCATGCGTACCAGTTCGATCAGCTGCGGGGAGTGGCTCATTGTCAGCAGGAAGAGGGTTGTGCCGTCGGGAATGTCCTCAATTGCTTCGGCAAGCAGACGTTCGGGTGGGGTCGCCGTCGGTTTGAGTTCGGTAAAGAGTTCCTCGAGGCGCTGTTGAAGTCCGGTGGAATCGCCGCCGATCCGAATCGGATCGCCGCGATCCCCGAAAGCGGTATACAATACCAGCCGGTAATACTGACTGCCGAGCCAGGCGGAGATCGAGGCGGCACACTTGATCAGAAATTCAAAATTGCTCCAGGCGGGATCAAACCCCGTCATCCGGAGTTCAGTGTCGAGCACAAGCGTGATCCGCTTGGAATCAGCTGCCTCGAACTCCTTGACCATCATCATACCTCGTGCGGCAGTTCCCTTCCAGTGCACCCGCCGGATCTCATCTCCCGGCCGGTAGGGACGGATGCCGAAGAAATCATTGCCGACCCCGGCAACTCCGAGCGGACTCCCCTCGCCGCTGGAAACCAGATCGCGTTCATTGTGAACCGTCACCATCTCCAGCGAAACAATTTCCGGGGAGATCACCACCTCCTCCGGCAACCGGAAACCGCGGCGGCGACGAAACAATCCGCAGGGATCGGTTCCGGAAAGAACCACCCGCCGGAGATGCCAGTGGCCACGGAGGTTCGGAGAGACCTCCCGGCGCAGCACTAAACGCTCCCGCGGGGCCAGCTCAGGCACCGGAAAGAGGAAAAGCTTCTCCTTGCCGACCAGGAAGGGCAGCCGTTCGGCCACCAGCAGCGGGGATCGCCGGAAACGGGTATGATTGCGAACCACCAGCGGCAGCGCAATTCCCGCGGGAGTTCCTCCAACGCTGCCGGAACCTGGCCGGCTCACCGTGACCCCCCAGCCCGCGAACTGCGCCATGATAAAGCTCGACAGCGTAATGCCGATCAGTACCGCAGCAACAATCGCGGTCAGCAGACCGATATTGAGCAACGCCGAAGCCAGCGATGCCGCACACAACAGCAGCATGAGAAAACCGTTGCGGGTCGGCAGCGCGATCATTTCGATTCATTCCCCCGAAGCCGACTGCGATTTACCGGACATCCTCGTCCGGCAGCGCAACCGAAGCCATTATCAAATCGAGCACGTTGTCGACGCTTTTGTATTCAGCCCGGCAGCGCAGCTTCAGCGTGAGTCGATGGCCGAACACCACCTTGAACATCTCGACCACATCGTGCGGCGTCACATATTCCCGTCCTTCATAGGCGGCCAGACTCTGGCAGCTGCGCATCAGCGCCAGCGACGCCCGGGGGCTGCATCCGGTGCTGAGCGCCTCGTGGGCGCGGGTGGCGTTGGCAAGCCGGATGATGTATTCCTTGATCCGCGGGGATACCGCGACCATTCTCACCAGCGCCTGCGCATAGACCACATCGTTGCCTTTAACGACATAGGAGATATTACTCAACGGCGATCCCGACAGCTGCGAATCGAGAATTTCGCGTTCGGCGGCCGGTTCGGGGTAACCGATGGAGAGGCGCATCAGGAAGCGGTCGAGCTGCGGTTCCGGCAGCGGATAGGTGCCGTGATAATCCTCGGGGTTCTGGGTTGCCACCACGAAGAACGGTTTCGGCAGCACGTGGCTGCGGCCGTCGATCGTCACGGCGGATTCGGACATGCATTCGAGCAGACTGGCCTGGGTGCGCGGGGTGGTGCGGTTGATTTCGTCGGCGAGAATCACGTTGCCGAAGATCGGACCGGGAACAAAACGGAAAGCCCCGCTCTTTTCATCATAGATGTTCATGCCGGTGATGTCCGAGGGCATCATGTCCGGAGTGAACTGTATCCGCCGATACTGCGCCTGGATGGATTTGGCCAGCGTCTGAGCCAGCAGGCTCTTGCCGACTCCAGGCGCGTCTTCGAGCAGCAGATGTCCGTCCGCCAGCAGACAGATGATGACATTGCGCACCACCCGGGGATCCCCTTTGAAAACAATTGAAATGTTTTCACGCAGACGCTCGATCATTCTGCGCAGGGAGTCGAAGGTGAAGATATTGCAGGTCTCGGTATTTCTTCCGAACGAAGAATCCAGCGACGCCGAAGTGGCGGCATTGCCCGGATCGTTGAATACCAGTACGGCGCTGCCGATCTGAATCTGGTCGAGATGCTTGATCAACTGGGTGGATATCGGCCGCGAATTTACAAAGGTGCCGTTGGCGCTGTCGAGATCCCGGATCCGGACACCGTCGGGTTCGCGGGTGATGACCGCGTGACGCCGGGAGACATTGCGGTCATTGATGGTGATGTCGCAGTCGGCTTCCCGGCCGATCACGCTCATGCTGCGGTTGATGACGAATTCGCGGTTGACCCCGTATCCATCCTGGATGATCAGAGTTGGATCATCGCCGTGAACAACGTCCGGATTTTCCTGATTCATATTCTCCCCCGGTAGTCGATAATGCGAAAACCGGTCTTTGACCACAAGTTTCACGGGTACCGGAAAGTCGGATATCCGTCGATGGGTTGATCTCGTATGACCGGTCGGGAAAAGCCTTTTCCCGGTCCATTTTCCAAGCAGGGAAGATAACACCGGTTGTCGGATTTTTCAAGTCTCAGGATCAATAAATCCGCACTCTTTGTCGGTAATGTCGGCCAGGCTGGACCTCTTCGGGAAACGGAGGTGGGCGGCGGTTCAGAAGGAGAGGGTGTAGAGTTCAGTGTCGGCCATGAGCACCCGGATCCGGAACTCTCCTGTCGGCAGGCTTTCAAAAATCCGGAGGTCCACCTGGTCGGCACTGCTCTCCAGACGGCGACGAAAACCGGGGATAACTTCTCCCGATGGTGAAAGCAGGGTAAATTCAGCGAACCCTTCCGGAGCGATCCGGATATTCGCGTCCATGGCTCCGGAAGCGGTCAGCGGCCGGGTGACCAGTTCCGCCGGTTCCGTCCCGGCGGAGGCAAAAAACCAGCCGTCGCGCCGGAAACGGGCGATGCCGACGCTGTACCCCACCTGACGGGAGTGTTCGGCAAAACCTTCATAACCGCCGAAGCGCTCGAAGTAGGGCCATTTTTCCACTCCCCGGCCGCCGAGAGTCCGCCGGATGAAATCGGCGTTGACGCGTTTGACATCCGGGACAAAGGCGGATATCTGCGCCGCCTGATGGTGAAAGAGATTGCTCACGACGGAAAGCAGCTGCCACGTCTCATTGCCGACCTCCACCGCCGAACCATCCGGATGCATGCCGTCGCCGAAAGCGCAAATGGTTCCCGCATGCCAGCTCTCCGGTTCGCCGTTGCCGAGAAACGCCTCATTTCCCGGCGTTCGGCGCCAGACCCGTCCGTCCCAGCTGTAGGCAAGCACAGTGTCGATCTGCTGGGTGTCGGAGCGATACCGGAGAATATAGGCGAGAGAAAGTCCATATCCGCCGCGCGGCCGCAGCACCTGCCCGCCGTACTGCTGGCAGACTGGGGAGTCGTTTTCATCCGGAGGGATCAGCGCGTCGAGTTCAAAGTTGATTCCATCCCGGGTGCTCCAGAGCCCGAGAATACGCAGGCCGCGCATATTGTCGTAAGCGGGAGACTCGAACGGCGGATGAGTTTTCAGCCAGCGGCCGTGCGCAAAAAAGAGGGTTTTACCGTCGTCGGAAAGCCACTGGCCGACGAAGTTGTCGTGGGTGGCGTCGGGATCCTCAAATTCCCCGAAGGACTCCTTGTCTATCAACATCGGCCGGGCATTGAGGATCAGCGTATCGCCGACGCCGCGCCGCCATACGGGATAGATGGAACGCGGCGGGACCCGCAACACGCCCCAGTCCTGCGATGAGTTCTTCCACATCACGGTATTGTTGGCCACCGCGCCGGTATATTTGAACTTGACCTGATTGAGCTGCACCTTGCCGTCGCGGTCGGGAACATAAAAATTGAAAATCTCCCTGCCGTCGCGCGCCTTGAGTTCCCAGTCCGGCTTTGCCGCCGCCGGAGGTTCGCCGCCGATGGTGACCGAACGTCCGTCGCGCGGCGGCACCCCGGCGACCTCATGACTCTCCCAATCGCCGTCGCCGGTACGGATCGCACGGTGAAAGCGTTTGGAATCATGATCCCAGTTGCGATTGAGCGTGAAGTAGTCGATCCGCGGATTACCCGCGTCATCCAGGGATATCCGCGTGGCGTAACGCGCGAACTCCTCGTCGGCGGTGGTGGGAGCGATCACCTGTTCGAGTTCGGCCGGACGGGCGGAGAAGGTCAGATTACGCTGCTGCTCAAGCCAGTGCCCATCCGGGAAGAAAAGTTTTTTCCCGGTCACATCTCCGATCCAACCCGTCGCCGGGGCCTCGTCTCGGGGCGGGTAATAACGCAGAAGCCGTTGAAATTCACCGGTAGTCTCATTGGATGCGTCGGCAATGCGGATGATATAGTCGCCGGACTCGAGCTCATCGAGAGCAAAATCCACGAAGTTCTCGCCCGGTTTCAGTTCAATTCTCCGTTCGGGAAACATCGCCTCGCCCGATTTCCGGGCGGTACCGGAGATTGTGACCGGAAGCGTTCGTTTCTCCTCATCGGCATTGATAAGGTGCAGTACGGCCTGTTTCTGAAGTGACCAGACCGCGCAGCGGAACTCGCCGTAGATCCGGCGTCGGAAATCGGCCTGACGTTCATTTTCCGAAGGCAGCGGCAATCCGGCGAAGTTGATTTCACTGATCTTCACCGTTCCGGAACCGGCAAGTGCAATTTTCGCCCGCGCCAGATCCGTGAGCACGAAATTTTGCTGAAAGATCCCGTCTCCGGCAGGCAGTTTCCCTTTCGCCAGCGTCGTTTCGCCCGATCCGGCGGCGTCCATTCCGGAAACGGTCAGCTGCGCTCCGGCGCCCCCGCCCCGGACAACCACGGTGGTCAGCCGGGTCGGACGGGCAAAGTCTATCTCCACCGTGGATGGCAAACTGAGTTCGAGCGGAACCGGAAAACGGCCGTCAATACACTCCACCTCGCGGCCACCGGCACGAACCAGGGCGCCGCTCATACCGTTCACCCGGTTGCGCAGCGAAATATTCCGGTCATAAGTCACCAGCAGGTCGTCGAAATCGGCACCGGTGCCGACAGGCGGCGCGTTGCCGATGGTGATCCGCCGAATCGGATCGTGATGGAGAAATGGATATGACCCGCTCTCCCTGCGGTCACCGTCGGTTCCGGTCACGGCAAGTTGATATGATTTCTCCGCTTCATTGAATTTCACCTCCAGCGTAACCCACTCTCCGGGCGGCGGCAGTTTGATCCCCGATGATTTCCAGTTGCGGTTCTCATCGTAGGCGGAAAATTCTCCGTTGGCAAAACAGACTCCGCCGCGCGGCCGGTCGTCAATAGTTGCAAACCAGATGAATCCGCCGGGACGCTCCGGAAAACGGCAGCGAATGCTGAAGGTGAAGTCGCAGTACGAGGGAATATTGTGGCGGCGTTCAAATTTGATGACTTTGCTGCCGTGTGCCGCGGTACGATCCACCCGCAGAAATCCCCCGCCCCCCTCCTCCTCAAGCAGCGTACACCCCGGCGGCAGCGCCCGCCGGATTCCGGAAACCGGATTTTCCGCGCCGGTGGCGGGATGCCAGCCGGAATTGAAATCATTCGCCAGATGGCGGAGTTCGTCGGCGCCGAGTGCGGCAGCCAATACCATGAACACTAAACCCAACGGTAACTTCATACTTTTCCTCCGTCTCAGATCAGCAGGGAATATATTGACCCCGGGAGCTCAATCGCTGCCGGAGCAGATTGATATCGATTCCGCGCAACTCTTTCCCGGATGCGACCGCGAGCGCGGCGGCGCTTCCGGCGGCTTCGCCGGTGATCATGCAGCCGGGAACGACCCGGAGCGAACTTTGCATCCACCGGTCGGTGGAGACACAACGTCCGGCGACCAGCAGGTTGTCGAACTTCGCCACCGTCAGCACCCGGTAGGGGATCCCGTAGTTTTCACCGGGACGGTAGCGGCTCTTTTCGAGGTTTTCCTCCACCCGGGCTTGTTCCTCGCCGCAACTTCCGGCGGCATGAATGTCGATCGGATAGGCGAAACTGCCGATATCATCGGGGAAGTGGCGCCGCCGGAGGTAATCTTCAGCGCAGAGGCGGTAATCACCATTGATGCGGCGGGATTCCCGGACGCCGAGCATACCGGCGGTGGCGATGAGCTCGGCATTCTCAAAACCGGGCACATTGCGGCGAAAGAAATCCCGGAAGATCACCGCCTGCCGCCGCCCCTCGACCATGGCCAGGCTCCGCGAGCGCCAGTCGACCACATTGGTGGAGTAGATATGGCCGAGGTTGCCGGTGCCGCAACTGGAACCGGTCCGGAAAAAACCGACGAAGTGACGTTCCGGCAGCGGATTGATTCCCTCGGCCAGAGCCCTGGCCCATTCGTGGCGTCCGAAAACGCTTCCGGCCTGCGAGGCGGAATAGTCAATGCCGTCGAACATCGAACAGAGGGTCGGCGCCATCACCTGCCCGTCGGCGTCACCGCACTCGAATCCGGCCCCGGCGGCAAGCGCGAGCACCCCGTCACCGGTGGCATCGATGAAAATTTTTCCGGCAAACGCCGCCTGGCCTGCCGGAGAAGTGCAGGCCAACGCGACGATCCGCCGGTTTTCGACCCGCGTCGAAGCCATCGTGGTGTCGTAATAGCACCGTACTCCGGCAGCTTCCAGCAGCCGGTCGCAGACCCGTTTGACGCTCTCCGGGTGAATATTCTGCCAGCGGTAGTTCACCGGCTCGTTCATATCCGCCGCGACCGCGTCCACCAACTCGCGGCAGATGCTCCCGGCCAGAACACGGTGGCCGTCGGTCATCGAGATAATGCTCGGCAGCAAACCGACCGTGGTCATGCCGCCCGGACAGCCGGAGCGTTCGAGCAGGACGGTATCGGCACCGTCACGGGCGGCGGCGATCGCGGCGGCGACTCCGGCCACCCCGGCGCCGCACACCACAACGTCGGCCCGGTCAAGCAACGGCAGCTCGACGGCGGGAAACAACATGGTATCGGACATCTTTGTTGACTCCACGTAGCACGCTCAGGGAAGCGCGACCGCCACTCCGCCGTCGTTGAAGAAGCTGGTCATCGCCCTCATGTGGGAATCAGTGGTGACGCGCTGACGCATATCAAATGGGGAAAGCGATTCACTGTGCCCATCGACAAAAGCGCTGTTGATGCGTCCGGAGTGGCGGGCGGAATAGCTGTTGCAGTCGGGAAGCACTGCGATCTCCTCCTTTGCAGACGTGCTCCAGCTGTCGGCAAAAAGCGGAAAGGTGGAGGGGTTGTCAATGCGCTGGGAGACGATGCAGCGGTAACTTCCATCGGACAGATATTGATTCCGCCAGGCGTTGTCGGGGAAGCTGCTGCTGCGGTTGTATATGGTTCCGTAAGCGTAATAATATCGCTGATCGGTGGCGCTGACCACGTAACGGGTCACCCGAGTGCCCCGGGCATAGCAGCGGATCACCGGAGATTCAAGGGAAAGATAGTGGTTGGCGTACAGCATTCCCGGCCAGTAGTAATTGCAGTTTTCGTTGTCGGAGCCGGCGGGGAAAAGGCGTATGGTGCAATAGCTCAGAAAGTATCCCCGGTTATCCTGTCCGTACATTCCCATGGCCAGGGAACACTCCTTGAGATTGGCAAGGCATCCGGCGGCACGAGCGCGTTCGCGGGCTTTTCCGAGCGCCGGCATCAGCATTGCGGCCAGGATCGCGATGATCGCGATGACGACCAGCAATTCGATCAGGGTAAAGGATTTTGCTTTCATAATGTTTTTCTCCGGTGATGATCTCTTTCGGGGATTTTGTTGACTTTGGTTTCGGACTTATTGATAATTATGACGGAAAAAAGTTGATTTGCTATCAAAGACACGCTATATTTTTATATAATAAAGCTGAAATTACAATAAAACAATGCCGAAAATAAAAAAAAGTTCCTTTGAACCGGTGATCGAGGTGTTGGCCGGCTTTGCCGAACTCATCGGGGCGGGGTGCATTTACAAACGCGGAGAACGCATGCTGCCGGAATTTCAGATGCCGCTGAATTACGGGATCCACGATTATGCGTTCTGCCGCCGGGTGAAGTGCCGGAACGAACGTCTCTGTCTGCACAACGACTTCCAATTGCTGCCCAGAATGCTCGACGGCAACGACCGGAGCTTCCTGCACCGCTGCCACGCCGGAGCGGTGGAAATGGTGGTGCCGATCTACGATACCGACGGCGAATCATTGCGGGGAGTGGTGATCATCGGCCCGTTCCGGCCGGACGAAAATGCGCGGCCGGTCTACCCGGAAACCAGCAGAGAATTTTACGCGTTGCCGCTGCAGGACGAAAAAAAACTCCTGGTGAGCGCCGGATTACTGGCGGCCCTGCTGCCGCCGCGTCTCGCGGCCGCCCGTCCGATCCCGCGGGGCTTGACACCGAAACAGCCGAGGGATCCCCGCCTGCTCGACGCGCTGGAATACATTTCGCGGAATTTCAGCCGCCGCATGGAATTAGCGGATGCGGCGGCGGTGGCGCGATTGAGTCCGTCGCGCTTCAGTCATATTTTTGCCGCGGAGTGCGGCATCGATTTCTCCGCTTATCTGCTGCGGCTGCGGCTGTATGAGGCGGAACTCCTGCTGCGAAGAACCGAAATGACGGTCGGCAGTATTGCCGATGCGACCGGTTTTTCTTCGATCAGCCACTTCTCAGCGGCGTTTCTGCGTACCTACGGCCGCACTCCGCGCGCTTTCCGGGCGCTCACCAGGGAAAACGCCGAGAAGTCATGCTCCTGACAACCGCCGCGCCGGTTCCGGATGAAATCAACGTCTCCATCCAGACGACGGAGGAGAATAGGTAATCCGGACAGCCGGAAAAGCTACTCTTCACCACCGGTTCGGGCGGGTTCGATATAAATTTCCAGCCAGTTGACCGTGAGCGGGACATCGGAAGAACGGGTGATTTCGATCACATTTTCGTCGTCGAGAAGCACTCCGTCCGGAATTTTCCAGGCGGCGGCACGTTTGATGAATTCGCCGAATTCGAGTGCGGGCAGTTCGGCGGGTTCGAGTTCGCGGCTGTTCAGCCGGACGACGGCGGCAATCGGTTCCGCAGTGGCGGCGCCGGCGATCACCCAGGCGCGGCGTCCGGCCTCCGGAGCGGGACCGGAAGGAATCCGAAAGGCGCGGCTGTTGCGGTTCGGAATCTCCGCAGGAAGTTCCGAACGACGCGAAATCCCGATTGCCGGGAAATCCGCAAAGGTGAGCGGATGGCGCCGGGAACCCGCGTTTGCGGTGGCGGGAGTACCGGCGGTGCGCATCACTTCGTCATTGAAGAGTTCCGGCAGCGACATGTGGTTGAAAAGATAGATCATATCCGCGCCCCGTTCAAACCAGCCGGAGGCAAACCCGCGCCGCGCCGCCGCATCACCCTGATAGCCGGTGACGACATAGGGGTTGAGCGCCCGTTCAATCGCGGGAGCGATCAACACCCGGTCGCCGGTGATCCGGCGCCATTCGGCGATGGGGGTGTCGCCGTCGGTGACCCACAAAAAAGCGGTCGGAATCAGGATGTCGATCAACCCTTCCCGAGCCCAGCTCTCGACGTCATAGCCGAGCCGTCGGGCGATATCGGGACGGGAGGGCACCCGGGCGGCGAATCGGATTTTGTGCCCCCGCACCTTTTCGAGTTCATCGGCGCGGGCGCGGAACTCCCGCATCATTCCGGTCAGCAGCGGTGCGCCGATCGTCTCGCGGCCGTGTTTGAAATTGCGCCCGAAGCGCATCCAGTCAAGTTCGTAACCGTCGGCATCGAAGGTGTCCATAAGTTCGAACATGATTCCGCGGTAGAAATCCCGGACCTCCGGCTTCTCGTAATCGAGCGCCTGATCATGCCAGTCGTCAGGGTTGTAGGGAGCAACACGATTGCCGGGATCGCGTTTGAGACCGATCCGTTCGGCGTCCGGAGTGAGAGCATCATGAGCGTCATTCATCCGCAGGCTGATCCACGGCGACACCCCGCGTTCGCGCAGGTGATCGATCCAGAGATGATAAATGTTGATCCCGCGGTCGGCCATGCTCTTCATCCGCGCGAGCATTCGAGCGCGGTACGGATCGATCTTTCGACCGAAGCGGTCGGTCGCACTGCCGTCAGCGTTGAAGGTCACCCCTTCCCACATCACCGGACACGATTTTCCGCCGAAATTGTTGTCATAGGCGGCGGGATTGAGCATCATAAGCCGGATCTGATGGCGGCTCGGCAGGTAGCGGTCGATATAGGCTTTCGCGCCTTCGACCGTCATCTCGTCGTCCGGACGGGTGGCGAAAAACTCGGTGCAGTCCTCGTTGAAAATTATCCCGCCGCGCCCTTCCGGAATTTCGGCCGGAGTATGGCCGGTTTCGTGCTTCACCGGTACAAGTCTCACCGCGGTGAGGGTAAAGCTGCCCTGCTGAAGTTTCATCGCGTAAAAACTCAAGACGAGCGGGCTGCCGGCGAAGATCTTGTCGCCGGGGAGCACGAAAACCCGTTTCCCGGTCATTCCGGCGGCGGCTTTCGGCAATCCTCCGTCGGTGACGATCACCGTCTTCCCGGAGGCATCGGTCGAGGTCGCCCGGAAAGCGGCGACTGCATCGGGATTGACCCCGTCGGAACGCAGTTCAACCTCCAGATGGTACTCCTGCCCCGGCGCCGCCTCGACGTCGGTACTTGCCCAGATCGCATAATTGCCGGGCAGACCGGTGAAGATAATCCGTCCCTGGGGGAAATCCTCCGAGGGCGCCTCGCTGCGCCCCTCGCCGACACGTTGGTCGATCTTCACGATTTTCCAGGTGTTGAAGTCGGGGATCTCCACCGCCGCGGCGACGATCGAAACGGCCGCTCCGACAAACAGGGAAGTGATAATTTTCATCGTAATGTTTTCTTTTTTCCGCTTTAGGCAACGAATGGATTTCCGCCGGGACGAATGGGTAACTCCGGTGACCGGAACAGCTCTTCTGGCGCCTCTCTCCGCTATTTTCCGGCGGCCGGGCGAAACTTGAACAATCCTGGCCCCGGAAAAATCAGAATCAACGCAGCTGGAACTCCAGATTCCGCAGCTCCGCCTTCCCGGAAACCCCGCCCGAGCCATCGCCGAAAAACAATCCGGGAACAGCGTTGGCGGGAGGCTCCACCGAATTTCCACTTATCGTCTGGTCGTTGACGGTGAGTTCACAGGTACCGTTTTCCGGTTTGAACACCACCTTGAACCGGCAGAAATCCTTCAACGCCAGCGGCGCAAACTTACCGTCGGCGAAACTGACCCGGTCGGGAGCAACTCTCACCGTCAACATCCGGAGTTTGCCGGCGGCATCCGGCAGAACCGCGCCGAACTGCAACGCGGCATCCCCGGATTTCGCGGGCGGATAAAGACGCATCTCGCCGCAAATTTCAATCACAAGTTTTCCGGGATTGGTGAAATCGGGATCGGTGATCCGGATGACCGCATAGGCGTTCTGCGGCTGATCGTTGTTGAGCGTGAGAACACCGTTCGCCGCGGTCGCCCCGGAACCGTAATCGCTGCGGAATGCCGCGGATCCATTGCCGGCAAGCTGTTCGACGGTGGGAGCAAGCGTTTTGGGAGCAGCGGTCGTCCCCCCGGGAATTAGTTTTTCCCCGGGCTTGCCGATATATATCTCCACCCAGTCGATCCGATAGGGGCGATCCACGGGCTTCTCCGGCACCGCCTCGATGATATTGCCCTGACTCTGCAGAAGTTCATGGGGAATCACCCACGCCTCCAGTTGCCGGATCTGTTCGCCGAAAACGACGGCGGGTATGCCGTCGGCCTTTTGCAGGATTTCGCCGTTGAAACGCACCTGCAGTCCGGGACAGGCGGTGTTGGAACCCAGAACCAGCAGTACCGGACGATCCGCCGCCGGTTCGGGACCGATATCCAGCCGGAAAGTTGACCAGCCGGTGGTGACCGAAGGCAGATGACACTCCCGAATTCTCCCCGGAGCCGGCATGTCGTTGTACATCAACGCGTGGCGTCTGACCGCGGCGGCGGCCAGTTCGGGATCACCGACCCGGGACATGTTGTCGTACTGATTGCCGAAGTGGTTGAATAAATAAATCCGGTCGGCGCCTTCATGGAAGTAGAGCGCGGCCAGTCCGTTGAGGAGACCGGCATCCCAGATCCGGTCGGCGCCGGGGTATCCCTTGGCGGAGGTCTCGACGCTGGCGGCGATCAGCACCTGATCGCCGACGATGCGTCGCCACTCCCGGATGGGTATTTCGTGAAAGCTGCTGTCGAAGAACGGACCGACGGCGAGAATGTCGATCAACCCCTCCTCCGCCCAGACGCCCGGGTCGAAACCGAAAGCGTAGGCGTCGCGGGGATCGGAGTGTATGCGGACGGAAAGCCGAACCGGATGGCCGGATTTTTCCGCGAGGGCATCGACTCGCCTCCTGACCTCGCGGATGAACTCATTCATGATTTCGCGCCCGCGCTGTTCATGGCCGCGCCGGAAGGCGGTGCCGAAGCGCATGAAATCGAGGTCCAGCCCGTCGGGTTCGCACAGATCGAGGGTTTCCTGAATGCAGTCGAGCATATACTTGCGCACTTCCGGGTGGGTGAAATCGAGACCGTGTGCGGCCCAGTCGCCGCGGTATGGTGCGATCAGCTTGTCGGTGTTCCGCTTGTAGAACTCGCTGTTCATCCGGCTGGAGTGGTCGGGTCCGGCATGCATGTCGTTCATCCGGATACTGATCCAGGGAGAGACACCGCGTTCACGCAGGTGGCGGGTCCAGACCATCCACGGATTGATGCCGGCGTCGGCGAAGGTTTTGAAACGTTTCATTGCCCGCGTGTGGGTGGCGTTGAGTTCCACGCCCTGGTCGAGTACCCGCCCATCATCGGTAAAGGTCAGTGCGTCGATGAAGGAGTCGCCGACCCGGCTCTGGTAGCCGAAGCGCTGCGCCTGCGGATTCAGCAGAAATTCCCGAATCTGGTGACCGGGAGCCAGATAACATTCGTCGATATATTGTTTCAAACCCT
>CAKUKT010000010.1 GCA_934663655.1 uncultured Victivallaceae bacterium | reverse complement strand
CCCAAACTGATCGACGGCAAAATCGGCGACAATGACGGAGCCGATTTCGCCGGCAGCGGCGGGCAGGCGGTGATTCATCTGGCGACGCCCTGCATGGTCAATCTGGTCAGGATTTTTCCCGGGCAGCTCATCTACGCCGGCAACGCTTCCGGGGAGTGCGGGGTGAAATCGTGCCGGATCGAAGTGTTGAACAACGGTTACTGGCACCCGGTGGCTGAACTCAAGGACCAGCCGAATTTCTTTGATTCCGGAGCCGAATCCGGCGACGATTATTTCATCGCCCACAGTTTCAAGCCGACCAAGGCGGAAGCGCTGCGCATAACCGTGCTCGAATCGAACGACACCGGCAAACGCGTCTCCTCGCCGGAGGTGCTGCCTCCGGAACAGCGCCACAGCTACATCCGCGAAATCGAACTCTACTCCGCCAACCGCGGCGAAGCCGGAGTAACCCGGATCTCCTCCCTGCTGACCGGAGATTTCCGGCTCGCGGTTTACCGCAATGAGGATCAGGCGGAAATCGTGCTGACCGGCAAACCCGGCATGGCCGACCTCCCGGTCCGGCTGCGCCTCGTCAACGAAACCGGCGGCGCTCCCGCCGCCGGGGAACGGCAGCTCACCCTCCGGGCCGGAGACAATCCGATCGTCTATGAGCTCCGGGACATTCCTGACGGCCGCTATATTTTCACGGTCATCCCTGACGGCAGCAAACGTGTCCGCGGCGAACTCTCCCGAATGCTGCGAATCGACCGCGGCGCCGACTGGGAGGCTCCTTGCGAACCGGTGGATGTTGCCGGCATCAAGGTATTTCCGATCGATGATTTCCATTTCGCGGAGCGGCGAAATGTCGTCACCGAAGTGGTTCCGGCGGAGGCGATCCAGGCAAGTCATCCGCTGGATCCGGAGCGCACGCAGCAATTTTCGCGTGGGCGCGCGGCGCTCAACATCGATGACGACGGCAACTATGTACTCGCCTTCACCGACGCCACCCGTTCCGGCGCGGATCGCCGCACCCACTACGCGATCAGTCGAGATCTCCGGGAATGGCGGATCGCCGATACGACGCCCACCGGCAAACCCAATCAACTGATTCCGGATCCGTTTCCACCGCTTCCCGAAGCAGCCCGGCCGCGCTGGCAGATCAAAACCCCTCTGGCTCAGGCGACACTGCGCTTCCATGATCCCGAACGCGACGGAATGCCTCCGTTGGCGGAAGTTAGAGTCCACTGGTTCCCGCCCGGCGAGGGGGATGTCTCCCGCTTCGGAATGACGCCGTGGGGACTCTACCCGGTGTGGGAGAAAAATCCCGGCGAATGGATCGTGCTGACCCGGGAACCTCTGCTGGTCGATAAATTCACTTTTGAGAGCGACGAACTGGAAACCGAAACCGACGGCAACGACAATTTTGCGCCGCAGTATCTCACTGACGACGGCAAAACCATTGTGGTCTCCAAAGCCGCCAAGCTGCGCCGCTTTCCTCCCTACACCATCGAATATGACAATCTGCGCGAAAGCGTCCGGATCATGCGCACCTATTTCAGCCACGACGGGATCAACTGGCAGCACCACTACCTCGTGGTGCCGGACACCCACGATCACTGGAGCAGCCAGCACTACGGCGCGGACACCCGCCGGATTGAACGCAACTTCTACCTCGGCTATCTCCACGCCTACCACTGCACCCGGCAGCAGATCTATCCGGAAATCATCTACAGCCGGGATGGACTCAACTACCGGCGCATCCCCGGTTCGCCTCCGTTTGTGGCCAACGGCGGTCCGGACAGCTGGCTTTTCGGAATGATCTTCCTCGAAGGAGTACCGCTGGAACACAATGGGGAATATCTGCTGCCGCTCGGCGTGGTCTACAAACGCCAGCACTTCTACAACACCTACACCGATGACATCAGCCACATCACCGGTGAATTTCTGCGCCGAAGTTTCAGCTCCCGTAATCTGGAGAAGGAGTGGCCGTTCTTTTCCGAAGTCGGCGGCTGGGACGGACTGGCCAGAAATATGCATGAAGATGCGTCCAGCACCGGCATCGCCCGCTTCCGCAAAGACGGCTGGCTGCGGGTACGTGCCGCAAGAGAGACCGGAGAGCTGATCAGCCGGGTGTTCACCGCTCCGGGGACGCAACTGGAGATCAACGGCCGCGGGGACATCACCGTTGAACTCCTCGACGCCGACGGCAAGCCGCTGCCGGAATACTCCGGATCGAATGCCGCCCACTTCTCCGGTGATTCGACGGCGGCGGAACTGAAGTGGAACCACGGACAAACAGTTCGTCTGCCCGCGGCGCCATTCCGGTTGAAACTGACGATGGCTCCGGAGTCGGAACTTTACACGCTGAATTTCTGCAACTGAAGCCCCATTTTCCGCGCCCGCATCGTCGTCCCCCCGGGATAGGACGGCGCCGGCGCGGATTTTTCAAACTTTTTGCCGGATTGAGGTTGACTTTCCCGAAAAACGGATTATCTTATGCAAACAGAAAGCCCGTCGTTCCACAGGAGGACGGTTTTCTCCATGGCGGCGGGTTAGCTCAGTTGGTTAGAGCGTCGGAATCATAATCCGCAGGTCCCCGGTTCGAGTCCGGGACCCGCTACCATTTTCTGGTTGATTTCGTTGCCGGCGCAAGGCCGGCGTTTTTTTTAACCGATGCGGGGAGACGCACCGTTTTCGGGCCGTTCCACCGCGGTTCGCGTGAATCGTCGGGGGCCGCCGCGAATTTTGAGCCGTTTCGCCACGGTTCGCACGAACCGTGACGGAGTTCCTCAATCTCCGGGTTGACCCCGCGCACTTCGCACGAATTGCCGGAACCTCCTCGAAAAACCCCGGGATGACCGTCTCCACCGCGAAAACGATTGAGGCTTACCTATGACGGAAGAGAAAAAAAGCGGAGATTTCCGGTATGCCACCGGTGAGGCCAAAGTTCCCTGGCACGCCGTCGGCGAATACTACCGCGATCGCGATGTGCTGGAAGTAGTGAAATTCCTGCTGCCGGAAAATCCCGGAACCGCCGGGTACGCCGAAAAACTCAATGTTGTTTCCGATGCACTCGCCGAACTCGGCCGGGTCGCCGGCGTCGCCACCAAGCTCACGCTCGGCAGCCGGGTGCTGGAAGCTGAGCAGAAGAGCTGCGAATACTTCGGCAGCAAATACGCCTGTCTGCTGACCAACTGGACCGCCGGCATGGAAATCGGTTACAAGCTCGCCGGTCTCAAGGCCGGAGACGAAGTGATCATGCCGGCGATCACCTTTATCGCCACCATGGCCTATCCGCTGAGCGTCGGGGCGAAAATCGTCTTTGCCGACATCGATCCGGCAACCGTGAACCTCGATCCGGAGGATGTGGCCCGCAAAATCACTCCGCGCACCAAAATGATCGTACCGGTTCACATCGGCGGCTGTCCGGTGGATATGGATCCGCTGATGGAACTGGCCGACCGCCACGGCATCCTCGTAATGGAAGACGCCGCGCACGGCATGGGAGGCATCTATCACGGCAAACACCTGGGTACGATCGGCCATTTCGGGGGATTTTCCCTGCATGAAGTTAAAAACATCACCTCTTTCGGCGAAGGTGGACTGCTGCTCACCAACTGCGACAGCTGCGGAGCCCAGTTGCCGGGAGCGCGGTTCCTCGGGCTGGACTTCACCCGGAAGATCAAGGACTGGCTCTACGACATCTCGCCACTGACCGCGCACGACGGTTCGCTGCAGATTCCCGGCAACCATTCGGCCTCGGAACTTCAGGCAGTCGGGCTGCTGATCCAGCTGCGCCGCCTGGAAGCGATCATCGCCGAACGCCGCCGCGCCGCCGAATATCTCTCTTCGGTACTGGCCGAGGAGCCTGGGATAATTCCGGAACGTCCCGATACCGCCGATACCCGTTCGACCCACCATCTCTATCTGCTGCGGATCGATCCGGCCAAAGTGGGCGGAGACATTCAGGAGCTCAGCCGGAGACTCACGGAAAAGGGGTTGACCAATATCACCCATTTCGGCCCGATGTATCGCTTCCGGATCATGAAGGAGTTCGGCTACGACGCCGACCGCATCGCCGCCACCTGCCCGGCCACCGAGGAGAGCTTCTACCGTTGCTACACCCACCTGCCGCTCTATCCGCTGACCCGCGAACAGCTGGAATATCAGGCTCAGGCGGTGGTGGAAGCGGTCCGGGAGATGAAAAAAGCCCATCGGTGACCCGCGCAACGGGACGGCGGAGTTCTTTCCCCTCGCCGTCCTGGGAAAACGGCGTTTGGATCCGGCAATCATTATGATTGCTTAAGGTCTCCGCCTTCCGGAGGATAAAGGGGGAAAAAAGAGTAAAGATGCGGGGAGAAACTGCCGGTTTTCATCCATTCAAAAAAAAATGGGGGGGAGAGAAACGACTTTCTCTCCCCCCTCTTTTTTTTGATGAATTGCGACGTAATGAACGCATTTCCTGGTCGGAATGATTCCGACGCTGCCACCTTCCGGCCGATTCACCCGAGCGCGCAGATTGCCGGATGGTAGAGATCGCGATAGCGGACAAAATCGTATGGCGGCAATCCGGTCAGGTAGTGGTTGCCGCCGCGGCGGCCGGAATCAAGTTCCCATTCCAGCAGCAGCAACCGCTGCGAAGTCGAACTCGCCGGAAGCTCGCCAAGGGTTTTCTCACCATTTCCTTCAACTTCGAACCGGCGCTCCAGCAGCGTTTCACCGCCGTCAAAATCCCGGATCGTCAGCTTCCCCGCCTCCGGCATCAGCCGATCGTTGATCGCTCGCACCGGATATTTCCAGCCGACTGCCTCGCCGATCAGTACCACAAACGGCGCCTGACTGCGACGAATATAATCAAATGCGGCCTTGCGCCGGAAATAATAGTCAACCACCGCATCGGAGAACTGCGGCCAGCAGTCGAGCAGATTCCACCAGATCACCCCGCTCATCGCCGGTTTCGCGCCGCGGATCATCTCGATGAAGTATTTCTTGGCTTCGGCCTGGCAGAATTGACTTGCCTGAGCGAAATCCTCCAGATTTTCGGGGATGAAGCCGAAAAATTCCCGCATCTGCTCAGCCATCAGCGAAGTCCGGTAATTCAGGGTGTCATCGATGCCGTACCAGGGATTGCTCGCATGATAATCCCACTCCGGATTGTTCCGCCATGGCCAGAGACGTTCCGGAGAAATAAAACTGCGGATCGATTCCGGGTCCGGACAGCCGTGGTAGCCGATCTCGCTCACAAAGGAGGCGGAGGTGTGCCGGTAGAAGTCACTCTTGAAGTAATTGCGCGGCCCCCACAGATGCTGTTCCGGAGTCGCGAGATCCGGAGAGACCCCGCGCTCCACCGCGACCGCATAGGCGTCCGGAGCGACATAGGGCGAACTCGGCAGATAGGGACGGCGCGGATCCAGACGCTCCACCACCTCCCGGATCACCTGCCGGTTGATCCGGTTGCCGTTGGGATCGCGCCGCATCGCCCCGTGACACCACACCTGATCACATTCGTTGTCACCGGCCCAGAGCGCGATCGACGGGTGACGACGCAGCCGCCGCACCACCGCTTCAGCTTCGCTCCGGATCACCGCCGCGAACTCATCGTCCTGCGGATAAATCGCACAGCCGAGCATGAAATCCTGCCAGACCAGAATACCGAACCGGTCGCAACAATCGTAAAATTCCTCGCTTTCATAAACTCCGCCGCCCCAGACCCGCAACATATTGACGCCGGATTCATTCACCAGCTGGAAAAATTGTTCCAATCGTCCGGAGTCCCGGCTGTGCAGCGCGTCCAGCGGTACATGGTTGCAGCCGTGGATCTGAAGCGGTCTGCCGTTGACCAGAAATTGAAAATCCGCTTCCGGCAGTTCGGTGGCCAGATCCCGGTGAAACAGCTCCACCGTCCGGATACCGAAGTTGAAACGATGTTCGGCCGCCGTCACGCCGTTGCGGCGAAGTTTGCAGACCACCTCGTAGAGCGCCGGTTCACCCCAGTCACGCGGCCACCAGAGCCGGGGGTGCGTAACGGTGAACCGCATCACCCCGGAGGTGAAGGTCACAACCTCCCGACGCTGGAATCCGCTGTCTCCGCAACGCCCGGAAATTTCCAGCTCATACCCCGCAAGTTCCGGATCCGCCAGACGCAGATTGTAGTGGCAGACCAGTTCGGCCTCCTCCTCGGAAACCCGGTCCGCCGCCAGCAGACAATCGATGATTTCATCCTCCGGAACCGCTTCCATGCGCACACTCCGGAAAATTCCCCCCAGCGCCATCCGGGGCGCGATGTCCCATCCCCATTCATGAGCCGGTTTGCGAATGCGCAGCGATTCATAGTTGCGCAGCAGAAACGAATAATCACCGGGTTCAAGGCGGGTCGCCGCCGCGGCCGCGGCGGCCGCGGAAAAAATTTTCACCTCCAGCCGGTTGGTTCCATCGACCAGCGCGCCGTCGATCTCAAAACAGTGGGCAATAAAGGCATTTTCGCAGCGGCCGAGCACCTCGCCGTTAAGTCGAATCTCCGCGATGGTATCCACGCCTTCACAGACCAGTTGATAGCGTCGTCCGGCTTCGGGATGGAAGTCGAAATCCCGCGTCATCAGCCAGTCGCAGAACTCATAACGCCGCAGTTCGCGGGCGTTCATGCCGACATAGGGATCGGCGATCAGACCGCCGTGGTACAGATCAAGTTCGAAATTACCGGGCACCCGGGACTTCAGTTCCCGGGTTTCACCATTTGCGAATCGGATTGTCGTATTCCAATCACCGTCGAGAATCATGGTACACCAGGCCTCCATACGTGGTTTTATCAAATGGGATTGCAACCTGCGCCGCCCCGGTGCTGAAAACAGCCATCCCGCCGGTCGGCAAAGCAATCATTATCCGGCAACAGGGATGAGCGCCCCCGTCACTTGTCGCTGGCTTCTTCCGTTGACGGCAACTCCAGTTCCGGAGTTTCATCGGCGACGTCGCAGCCGTTCCAGCAATAGGTACAGAGTTTTTCGCGGGGGAGACCGATCGCCTTGATCAGGCGTTCCAGTTTCTGAAACTTCAGGCTGCTCAGGTTGAGTTCGCGCCGGATCTCCTCGACCATCGCCCGGTATTTCGGGGAATCATATTGGAGGTATTCGCGGATTACTTCCAAAGATAATTCGGTGGTTCCCTCCAGTTTCGCGATCGCCCGGCGCGCGGCCAGATCCATCTCGCTGCGCGAACGCGAAAAGTTCAGGAACCGGCAGCCGAACAACAGCGGCGGACACGCCGAACGCATGTGCACCTCTTTGGCTCCGCGCTCATAAAGCCGAACCACCGTATCACGCAGCTGGGTACCCCGCACAATCGAATCATCGCAGAAAAGCATCCGCTGGTTGGCGATCTGCTCCTGTACCGGGATCAGTTTCATCCGCGCCACCAGGTCGCGGACGCGCTGATTCTGCGGCATGAAACTGCGCGGCCAGGTCGGAGTGTACTTCACGAACGAACGCCGATAGGGCTTACCGGAGGCGTTGGAATATCCGATCGCATGGGCGATGCCGGAATCGGGAATACCGCAGATCAGATCGATGTTCGGGATCAGCTCCCGATCGCCTTCAGCCAGCGATGCGCCGTTGCGGTAACGCGCGCTCTCGGTGTTCACCCCCTCGTAACAGCTGGAGGGATAACCGTAATAGACCCAGAAAAAGCTGCACATTTTCATCGTTTTTCCGGGGGCGCGGAGCCGGGTGACATTCGAAGCGGTCAATTCGACGATCTCTCCGGGCCCGAGTTCGCGCACCACTTCGTAGTCGAGGTTGGGGAAGGAGGTGCTCTCCATCGCCACCGCGAACGCGCCCTCCCGCCGACCGACAATCACCGGGGTGCGTCCGTAACGGTCGCGGGCGGCGTAAATGGCCCCGTTCAGCAGTACCAGAATCGAACAGGAACCGTCGATCACCCGCTGTGCATATTCGATTCCCTCGACCAGGGTGTCGCGGCTGCAGATCAGCATTGCCGTCACCTCGGTAGGATTGGGTTCGCCGTCGGTGGATTCGGAAAAATAGGTGTGTCCGGAATCAAATGCGTTGTTCACAATCGCATTGATGTTGTTGATCTTGCCGACCGTCGCGATTGCGAAAGTGCCGAGTTTGCCGGAAATCACCAGCGGCTGATCCTCGAAATCACTGATCACGCCGATCCCGGCCCGCCCACAGAATTCGGCGAGATCCTCGTCGAACTTGGAACGGAACTGTGAATTGGTGATATCATGAATTTTGCGGGTTATTCTGCCGTCATCGTCGATAACAGCGAGCCCGCCGCGCCGGGTTCCGAGGTGAGAGTGATAATCAGTACCGTAAAAAACATCACTTATACAATCACTCTCCGATACAACCCCGAAAAATCCGCCCATGATCTCACACCCTGTAAAAAAGAAAAACAAACTGTTTTCACAGGGATAAATTAACACTCCGGTCGAATTTTTTCAATCCGGAACCCCAACAAAACCGGGGTTATTGCTGCAAAACCGGAAAATCGCCGCGAAAATTCCCGTTCCCGGGCGCCCCAATGCGCGAAGATGTTATTTCTGTATCCGACCGCAACGCAACGTTCTCGCCGGTGCAGCAGAAGATCGTTGGACGCGGCAACGTGAAGGCGCCTCGTCAACCGGCTTTCTGGGTACAATTGACAAATTTGCAATCGTGTGCTAAATTTATTGATACTGTAATATGATCGTAAAAAACAATCAATTGGGAGCGGTTGCCGAAGCAGTGTAGTTCGGCCCAGCCGTCCGCACGTCGCCACGGAGCGCCGTCGGCAGATTTCGATTTTGTCATGCAGTGATGTATATTTTAGGTATTTCCGCATTTTATCACGATTCCGCCGCCGCACTTCTGAAGGATGGTCGGATGGTTGCAGCCGCCCAGGAGGAACGGTTCAGCCGCGTCAAAAACGATTCCGGCTTTCCCCGTTCCGCGGTTGACTACTGTCTGCGCCAGGCGGGAATCAGCGTCGGCGAACTGGCTTATGTAGTGTTTTATGAAAAAACCCTGCTTAAGTTCGACCGTCTGCTCGACACCTATTTATCCCTCGCTCCGCGCGGCTGGAGCTCATTTTCACAGGCGATTCCGCTGTGGCTGCGGGAGAAGTTGTTCATCAAGCGGCGTATTCTGCGGGAATTGGGGAAGGATTTCAAGGGGAAAATCATCTTCCCGTCCCACCACGAATCACACGCCGCCAGCGCCTTTTTTCCCTCCCCGTTCGAACGGGCCGCCATCCTTACCGTGGATGGCGTCGGAGAATGGGCGTCGGCCTCGATCGGACGCGGAGAAGGCAATCAGATTCAACTGCTCGAAGAACTGCCGTTCCCCCATTCGGTCGGCCTGCTCTATTCCGCATTCACCTATTTCACCGGATTCCGGGTCAACTCCGGAGAATACAAACTCATGGGGCTGGCCCCGTACGGACGCGGCCGTTACACCGACCTGATCCGGGAAAAACTGGTGCATATTTTCCCGGACGGTTCGATCCGACTTAACATGGAATATTTCGACTTCTGCGGCGGATTGACCATGACCAACCGGAAATTCGCCGCGCTCTTCGGCGGCCCTCCCCGCCGCCCGGAAACCCCCATCACCCAGCGCGAAATGGATCTTGCCGCCTCAATCCAGATAGTCATCGAGGAGATTATCCTTAAGATGGCTGGCCATGCCCGGGAACTGACCGGAGAAAGAAAACTGGTGATGGCCGGCGGCGTGGCGCTCAATTGCGTCTGCAACGGCAAACTTCGGGAATCCGGAATGTTTGATGACATCTGGATTCAACCGGCCGCCGGAGACGCGGGGGGAGCGCCGGGAGCCGCTCTATTCCTGCATTACCAGCTGCTGGAAAATGAACGAAAAGTTGACGGCGGCGATGCCCAACAGGGTTCCTTCCTCGGTCCGGCATATTCCGAGTCGGAAATCGCGGCCGCGGTTTCCGCCCTGGCGGCGGAAGCCATCCATTTCGACACGGAGGAGGCGCTGCTGAAGCGCACTGCGGCAGAACTTGCCGCCGGCAAGGTGGTCGGCTGGTTTCAGGGGCGGATGGAGTTCGGTCCCCGGGCGCTGGGCGCCCGCAGCATTCTGGCGGATCCCCGTGATACGGCCATGCAGACGCGGCTCAATCTGAAGATAAAATTCCGGGAATCATTCCGGCCATTTGCCCCCAGCGTGCTTGCGGAACGTGCCGGGGAGATCTTCGAGGACAGCCGAGAATCCCCGTACATGCTCAATGTAACTCACCTCCTGCCGTCGGTTCGTCTCCCCGTGTCCCCGGAACAGCGGGAAACCATGCGTTCGGATCCCGATCTGATTGCCAGACTCAGGATACCCCGTTCCGCCTATCCGGCGATCACCCATCTGGATTATTCGGCGCGGGTCCAGACGGTCGATGAATCCCGGAACCCCCGTTATTACCGCCTTATCCGTGAATTCGAACGTCTGACCGGTTGTCCGATGTTGGTGAACACCAGCTTCAACGTCAGAGGCGAACCGATCGTCAACACCCCGACGGATGCGCTTAACTGCTTCTTCGCCACCGATATGGACATACTGGTAATCGGCAATTTCCTGCTTGAGAAAGACCGGCAGAAGCGGAGACGTCCGGAAAGCGTTCGCCGCATCATCAACCTGGACTGATCATAAAATGCTCAACCCATTTTCAAGCATCAACTGGTTTCCTGAACGGCGGCAGATCCGTTCCACTGCCGCAATATTTGCCGTTGGATTTACTCTGATTGCCGCGGGAGGGCAACTTTCCGGCTGGTGGGACACCCCGGTCATGTTCGTGGTGATGGCGGCTGCGTTACTGATCGCCGCCGGAGCATTCGCACTGCCGAATCGTCTCGGCCTCTGGTTCTACCGGATCTGGTTCGCGGTCGGAGCCGCGATCGGGGTGGTGGTCGGAAATCTGCTCTTCGGCATCCTGTTTTTTCTGCTCTTCTCCCCATTCGCAGCCGGCTTGAGAATAATCACCCGGCGCGACCCTCTGCAACTGCGCCGCGCCCGGATGGAACATTCCGGCTGGCGGAAAACAACTCCCGTCGATAATGTCGAGGAATATTTTCATCAATACTGAAAGGTCAACCACGCATGAACAAGCGCCGTTTCGAAGATATTGAATTCAAAGGCGGACTTTTCTCGGAATTTCTGGGGATGATCCGGAAAAGCCGCAAGTACTGGCTGGCGCCGTTGCTGGTAATTCTGCTGTTGCTTGCTCTCTTCTCCTGGCTGGCCGCCACCGGAGCGGCGCCGTTCATTTACACCCTGTTTTAGCCGGTGAAGTCATGTGGCTTCATTCCGCAATCGCGCTGGCAGTGCTGGCCGTCGCCTCAGCGCTCTTTCTGAAATTCGCCCCGTTGCCCTGGTGCTGGATCTGGCTGATGCTGGCTGCCGGTATGATTGCTTTGCTCCGTCTACAAAGAAAACATCCGGGAAAACGCTGGAAACTGATTTGCATCAATTTGATTCCGATCTGCATTTTCATGTCCGGAGCAGAGTGGTTCTTTTCGCGTCTCGAAGGCGGCGTCACCACCTGGCAGGACGCCGAGGCAGTGGGCAGTGATCCGGTACTCGGCAGTGCACCCATTCCCGGTGCCGCCAACCACTTCCGGATGAGTTCGCAAGGCCGGGAGATCGCCTCCGGAGAGATTACCATCGACCGCCTCGGCAACCGGATCACGCCCGTTTCTCCTGCCGACGGCGGCAGCACGGTTTTCTACGGATGTTCGTTCACTTTCGGGCTGGGGCTCTCCGATCACGAAACGCTTCCGTGGCAGTTCGCTCAGGCGACCGGACGCCCGGTTTTCAACCTCGCTCTGAATGGCTACGGACCTCAGCAGCTGCTGGCGATGCTGGAATCCGGCAGGTTTTCAGAGCGCGTCGAACAGTCCCCGGAACTGGTGATCTACCTGGCCCTGCCCTGCCATCTCGAACGACTCAACGGCGAACCCTCCTTCAGCGCCAATTCTCCGCGTTACCGGCTGAAAAATGGTGAACTTCGCCGCGACGGCACTTTTCTGCCGTTCGACGGGATTCCTCTGCTGGGAGTGTCGGCCAGGCAGCTCTTCAAATCGCCGGTGTTCTCACGCCTCTATTCGGCGCTGCGCCGCTCCTCGCTCAACGACCGGGAACGCCGCGAACTCTTCCGGGCCGCAGTACTGAAAATGGATGAACTGCTGGCACAGCAGGCTCCGAACGCACGTTTTGTCGTTCTCAATTACGACTCACCGGACGACACGGTGGGGGAGTGCCTCGCCGGGCTGCCCGTCACCGTGATCCGCTGTTCCGAACTTACCGACAAAGACCTTGAGGATCCCGGCTACCACATTCCCGTCGACGGTCATCCCTCCGGAACCTTGTGGCGGGAGATGATGCCGGGAATACTCAGAACCCTCGAAATCAAGCCGCGCACCGATTGACCGGAGTGGTCTCACCGCCCGGCACGGTGAATATGACCGGTCATCTCACTTCCGGAAGCGGCTTTCCGTACCGTTGAGCAACCGTCGGATGTTTTCACGATGCCGCAGCGTCGCCAGGGCCGCCACCACCACGAAGAAAATCAGCGTACTTCCTGAACACGCAACGTTTCCGCCGATTTTAAACAGCAAGAAGATCGCCGCCGCCACCGGCAGCGCCACCGCCGCGCCGATGCTGGCCAGCGATACATAACCGAAACTGAAAAACAGCGCCGCCCAGACCACCGCCGCCGTCAGCAGCGGCAGCGGCGCGAGCGCCAGCGCCGCCCCCGCGGCGGTGGATACCCCCTTGCCTCCCCGAAACTTCAGAAACACCGGGAAAAGATGTCCCAGTACCGCCGCCAGCGCCACCCCGATCGCCAGCAGCGACGCTGACGCCTGCCCGCGCCAGAACCAGTGCACGGCGAGCACCGGCAGCCCCCCCTTGAGGAAGTCGCAGAAAAAACAAATCCGCCCGGCCCACTTGCCGACCACCCGGGTTACATTGGTGGCGCCGATATTGCCTGAACCATGTTTCCTTATGTCGATGTGATAAAACCGGCCGATCAGCAGCCCGAACGGTATCGAACCGACAAGATAAGCAAGCACAATTGCGGCGGCATACGCGGCCGCCGCTTGAATATCCGGATTATTCATGATATTTTATTCCTGTAAAAACGGCCCGGAATCGAACAGCTTCGACATGCCGGCGGGAGAGCGACGACATGTCCGGGATTCCGGCCAGTAAATATTACCCCGATTCCGGGATTTTTCAATACGAGAGCGATAAAAAATATGAACAAGCTTGCCAGACTGCTGGTTGCCGCCGGAGAATCATCTCCTGACATGCGTTACGCCGCCGGATTCTCCACTCCGGATGATTTCATCTGGTTCGATACCGGAGAAGAACGCGCAGTGGTGATGTCTCCGCTGGAATATAATCGTGCCGTCACGTCAGTGCGCCGGGGAACGCGGGTTTTCGCCGAGAGCGAACTTGGGGGTCCCGGACGGCTCCGGGTTCTAAAAACCATCTGCGAACGATATCAGCTCGACGGCTTCGAAACTCCGGAGAATTTCCCGCTCGGGCTGGCGGACGCCCTGCGGAACGCGGGACTCACGGTCACCGCATGCGCCGGAGAGTTCTTTCCGGAACGCGAATTTAAAAGTGAATCCGAGGTGGCCGCGATCACCAAAGCACTCCGGTCCGCCGAAACCGGAGCTCGACGCGCCGTTGACGTGCTGCGTGAATCGGGAATCGATGCCGAACGCAATCTGGTCTGGCACGGCTCCCCGCTCACCAGCGAAGTTCTCCGCGCCGAAATCGACTGCGCAATGCTCCGTTGCGGCGCCCTGCCCACCGGAACCATCTGCGCCGGCGGCATTCAAGCTTCCCAACCACACCACACCGGCAGCGGAGTGCTCCGTGCCGACGCACCGATTGTGATGGACATCTTTCCCCGTTCCGCCGTCACCGGCTACTGGGGAGATCTCACCCGCACGGTGATCCGCGGACGACCGACGCCGGTCATGCTTCGCGCCTATGACGCAGTGCTGGAGGCCAGGGAACTCGGCAAACGTCTGATCGTCCGCGGCGCGATTCCGGCGGAAATCCATCTGGCGGCGGCGGAACTGCTCAAACGCCGGGGGTTTTCCACCGGCCGGGGGCCGGAAGGCGAATATGGATTTTTCCACGGCCTCGGCCACGGTGTCGGCCTCGACATCCACGAAGCGCCGCGGCTCTCCCCGCGCAGTTCCGAACCCCTGCGCGGCGGCGAAATCATCACCGTCGAACCCGGGTTGTACTACCCGGAATGGGGCGGCATCCGCCTCGAAGATCTAGTCTACCTCCCGAAGGAGGGAATGCACCGGACGCTGACTGAACTTGAGGATTTCTTCGTCATCGACGGCAACGACTGACCAAACCGCGGTAACGGTAGTTGACAACTTCCGGCAGTTCTTTCAGGGTACAGCAGCAGAAGCCGAGGGTTGCCATGGGGGACCCCAGGGCAAGTTAATTTCAGTACGGTTTCTGAACCAGCCCCAAGCCGCACCTCCCGGGGAATCAATTCCGACAGTGGGAACTCAGGCAGAATGGAGGAAAAGATCACGAGCCGGATAATAGTAAAATTACGGTTCGTTACGAAAACACCTTCCGGAAAACTTTTCTCACATCCGCCCTCCCAACATCACCGCGCGCCGTTTCCGGGAAGGCGCCAGCACCTTCATCGCCGGCAACAGCAGCAGAAAACAGAGCGCTCCGGAGACGAATATCCCGCGAATACCAACCGCCATCACCACCATTCCGCCGAGTGCCGAACCGGCAAGCAGCCCCATCACCCGGATGCTCGCGGCCAGACCGAAGAGCGCACCGCGTTCGCCGGCATCGACCGACGCCGACAATTTGGAGAGGAACACCGGTTCCAGTCCACCAGCGGCGAAAAACAGCAGGAACCGCGCCACTCCGAGCATACCGAGGTTGGCGGCGTACCCCTGGCCGAGCATCGCCAGTGCACACAGCAGAATCGACGGCCTGGCCACCCGGTCCGGCGAAAAACGGTCGCAGAGATAACCGATCGTTGCGCCGGACAGAATGCCGCCCAGCGCCGCAAATGCGCTGATTATTCCGGTGTACCAGGCGGCCCGCTCGCCGCCGCCGACCGCTTCCACCTGCAATGCGATGAAGGGTTCGTCGAAACGCCGGGCAAGCGCGATCAGGAAGAAGATCGTCAGCAGCCCCCACACCAGCGACGAATAACGCGGCAGGTGCGGACGCCATTTACCGGCCGGGCGCGCCACCGGTACGAAACGTTCATGAACAAACAACAATGTCACCGCCCCGCCCAACGCATAGGTGACGCCGCAACCGATAAAGGCGCAGGTATAACCGAAGTGATCGACCACCGCGCCGCCGAGCAGATAACCGAGCATATTGCCGCTCCACATCGCCGAACTGAGAATGCCGAGTGCAAAACCGTGGTTCTTTTCCGGAGTGGTGGTGACCACCAGCGCCTGGGCGGCGTTGGTGCTGCCGGAAAAGGAGGAGACCAGAAAACGCAGTCCAATCAACCAGAAGACGTTGGGAGCCAGCATCAGCGCCGGAAACAGAAACGCCGACACCCAGTAGGAACGTAACAGCATCAACCGCCGACCGTAGCGGTCGCCGAGCGCCCCCCACAACGGCGCGGAAATACAGAAACTGAGCATCCCGAAAAAGTAGAAGGCCGCCACATACATCCCGCGTTCCCGTTCGTCGGCGATCCCGAACACCTGACCGATGTAGAGCGGAATAAAGGGCAGCGCCGATGAAAACCCCGCAAAGCTCAACAGCTGCGCCAGCCAGATCCAGAAAAGATTGCGTTTCCAGGCCGCTGAACGATTCATTCTTCCATCCCGACGAAATTATCCAGATCGTTCATCTCCCGGATAGCGGCGGCGGCGCCGGCTTCCGACACCCTGTCCGCGCGTCCGGAGTCTCCGGCGGCGACCGCCGCCGCCATCTCCGCATCCCGCGCCGTCTCGACCTCCTCCAGCGAACGCAGACGCAGCTTCCGGGCACGCAGCGAGAAAGACTCCCGGCTAAACGTCCCGTCCGCAAACGCATCCGGAACCCCGCTGGAAAACGGCGACAGCGGCACGGCCGGCGCACATTCGGGAGCTCCGCACATCACCGAAGCGAAACTCGCCCGGCCGTCAAGTTCAAATGTTACCCCGAACTTCGTGACCTCGGCACAGATCGCCGTTCCCGGCAGTTCCGGCAGCGGACGCTGTTCCCTGGCCAGCGCCCGGCTGTCGGCAATGGTGATATGCGGCGCCCGCAGCTGCAGCTCCCGCAACGCCCGGCAGCGCCGGTTGAAACTCGACGCGGTAATCGCCTCCGATACCCACGGACGAGAATAGATGTGCAGCCCGGGAAGATGCCAGCTGTTGGACCTGACCTCGATCCCGAAAGGCACCTCCCCCCAGACCGCGTGGGCCGCGGTACATTCAACTACAAAGGCAGCTTTCCCGTCGGCAAACATGAAGATCGATCCCGATTTACCGTGCGCGTACAGACCCGATTTAACCGTTTCGACGATCAGTTCCACCGCCTCCCGGGCGCTGCCGCAGCGTTCCAGCACCACCCGCAGCAACGCCCGCGAAGAGAGGCCGATCGCGCTTCGCTCGGTGCACAGTTCTCCACAATTCATCACCCCGGCAACTCCGTCGGCGTTCATGCCGCTGAGCGGCAATGCATCCGGCGCTTCGACCACTCCGCACCACTTGCGCCGCCCCGGCGTCTCCCGGATGACCCACGCCTGGAGCTGCCGGCTGTTGGAATCTCGATTCTTGTGCAACAACATCCGCCCCCGGGCCGCGGAATCCGGCATCACCACCCAGCTGGTGCACTCCAGTATCGGCGATGTATCACGTACCCCGATCACCGCAAGATAATCCTCCGGATCCGCGCCGAACACCGCCGCCGCCGCCGCAATCTCCTCAAGCCATTCCGGAGTGTTGCGTTCAAAAATCCGCAACATTCGCCGGCCGTATTCATGACGTTCGAATCCGGCGGTTGCCAGCGCCTTCACCGCGTTTTCCTCAAGTCGGCGGTACTCCTCGCAAACACCCGGAACCAGTGCTGCCCGTTGCCTGGCAAAAGCGGCGGGATCGCGTTCAAAACGGATCATGATTTCCCTCCTGATGCATAACGGGATTCAAAATAATCGCGCGCCGTCTCCATCAGCAGCCTGACCAGCGGCGAGGTGGCGCGCGCCGCTTCCTCAATAAAACCGATCTCCAGCTCCAACCCGAAATCGATCCCGCCGCGCTGGATTCCAGTTCCCACACTTAACTCGAAAAGATATTCCGGCACAATCGTGAAACCGAGATTGAGACGCACATAATTTATCAGAGATTCAGTGTTGTAGGCCGAAAGCAACACCGGAGATTCATTCAACTCCGGCACCCGGTCGAGCAGCTTCCGAAGTGGAGAGCCCTCGACATAGGTCACCAACCGCTCTCCCCGGAGTGAAGAGGAAGTAATTCTCCGCAATCGTGCCAGTGAGGATTTTTCCGAAAAGATCAGGATCATCGGCGACCGGAACATCTCCGTGAAACGCAACCGCGCATCCAGTTCGTGCCGGGAAGCGAACACCACATCCAGTTCCCCGTTCAGCAGCGCCGCCACCGACGCATCCACCCCGCGCTCAACAATCCGCGGCCGAATCCCGGGATGTCGCCGGAGCAACTCCACCACGACCCCAGGGATCAGCATCCGCCCCGACTGGGCGCCGCAGCCGATCCGCAGTAAGCCGCTGTCCCGGCGCAGAAAGGCGTCCATCTCAGCCGGCAGGTTGTTCAGACCGGAAATCAGCGGTTTCGCCCGGCCGCAGAGAAACTCCCCCGCCTCCGTCAACCTCACCCCGCCTCCGTCCCGAATGAACAATTCACAACCCAGCTCCGCTTCCAGAACTTTGATCTGCTTGCTCAACGCCGGCTGGGTAATGTGCAACATCCGGGCGGCCGCGGTGAAGTTGCGGCAGGCGGCAACCGCAAGAAAATATTCAACCCGGATCGAACTGGTCATCTGGACGTGAACTCCATCGTGTATACCCGAACCGTCAGCCTCCCGCAAACGCCGCCGCAGAGGATCCGGCTTTTGAACTGCCATACACAGAATATATCCCCATCACCGCTATTACTCAAATGAATTATTTTTACAAATATAATAATTTCAGGTTATCGATGTTCCTCTTTACCGTCTCAAACGCCGGCGCTTGACAGCAGCGGGGCCGCACCGTTGAACGTTTCCCGGTCAAGTTGACAAACTCCCCCTCAGGCGATATATTATTTACCTTGTTTATGGCAAGGTATGATTTCATCGGCTCTTTTCAGGGAGGATCAAGCCGTGCATCTGTCAATGTTGATTGTATTGATCATCAATTGTATTGTTTTGCTGGTACTGGTGGGACTGGTTTCCCGGTTCTACGCGCGTTTTCAACAATATCGTCGTGAACTGGATACCCATCTGCTCGGTTTGATTGCGATGCTGAAAAAGCAGCAGACCACCGCCACCGAGCTGCTGATTGAGCAACGGCGTTCGATCCGTCTCCAGCTGGAAGGTCTCGACCTCAAACGGGCGGAAATGACCGGTGATTTCGATGTGGTGGAGGAGCCGATTCCGACGCCGGTTGACGTGGAGCAGAAGCAGCCGCAGTTCGGTCCGCCGCCCGCGTCTTCGACACCGATTCATCTCCCCGATCCTGAAGCCGATTTTCCGGAACTGGAGCTCGTACCCGACCGGAAATAATCGCCGACTGCTCCCGGAGTGGTATGCCGAGGCTGCGTTTGAACGGTGGGTTGGGCGAAGAGTGAAACTGCGCTCATCCGACTCGCCGGGCCACGGGGGGGCGAAGAGTTGATCAACGCTCATCCGACGCGCCGGGCCACGGGGGGGCGAAGAGTTGATCAACGCTCATCCGACGCGCCGGGCCACGGGGGGGCGGAGAGTGAAACTGCGCTCATCCGACGCGCCGGGCCACGGGTTGGGCGGAGAGTGAAACTGCGCTCATCCGACGCGCCGGGTACGGTGCGGAATGTGAACCGCAGGGAGAAATTGTAAAACCGCTGTTCTCCGGAGTTAAACGCGCAAGCGGCAGGCGATGAGTGTTCATCCTGATGATGCGCCTCCCCGGAAATGGTTTCAGAAAGGCTTGCCACGTGATGAAAATTCTCTACACAATTCTCGCGGCGGTGCTGTCGCTGCCGCTGTTCGCACTTCGTCCCGGAGATCAGGCGGTACCGCTCGAACCGGTGAAATGGCTCCGCGGCGCGCCTCCACTGATGGTTACCACCGAAGATGAGACGGTGCGCACCCCGCTCACCGCGGTGATCTTCTTTCTCCACCGCAACTCCGGCAGCGCCCGGGCACTGGATATGCTCGAGGAGCTGTCGCGCGGTTCCGGCGACCGGCTGCGGATCGCGGTGATATCTCCCGAACCCGAGAGCGATGTCGCCGCGGCCATCAAGGAACGCCCGATTTCTTCAATCTCCTATGGAGTTGACACCGAGCGTCAGCTGACCGCCCGTTACATGTCCGGAAGCATGCTCTACCCGATGGCTTTCGTGCTCTCTCCGACCGGCAGGATCATCTGGTGCGGCGAAGCCGTAGATCTGCCGGAGATGCTGGAAAACTATTACACCGGCAACTTCGATGCCTCCAAACAGAAGGAGATTTCCCGACTGCTCGACGAAATGATGCAGCTGCTCCGGGATACCAGCGACCGCCGGATCCGAATGACCGCCGAACGGATTTTCGAGCTTGATCCCGGCAACGCGGCGGCGCTTCGCATCCGACTGTTCATGCTGGAAAACTCCGAACAGATTTCCGAAGCCTGGAGCCTGATCTTTTCCCAGCTCGCCGAGGCGCCGCAACTCGCCCGGCTCTACTTCTCGGCGCTGGATCTCATCAGCCGCTACCCGAAGCTCGAAACCGAACTGGCGCCCACCATCAAGCGCTTCTCCGAAAACATCACCTCGCTGCCCGCCCGTCAGACGATGATCTGGACGCTGCTCAACAGCTTCCCGCTGAGCACCGACGCGCTGCGCGGCGCCGTCGAACTTCAGGCCGCCGCGGAGAAGTCGCTCGTCGATAACCCCATTCAGGCAACCGCTGCCATCCGCGCCTCCCTCGCATCCAGCCGCGCCCTGCTCTATTACCGGCTCGGCGACCTTCCGGCGGCGATCAACGCCCAAGATGAAGCCACCGCGCTGTGGAAACGGGACGGCAGCACCGCCGCCATCGCCGATTCGGAACAACGCGCGGACTTCTACCGGGAAGCACTCAAACTTGCCGGAGAAATGCAGAAATAATCTTCCGCAGCAACGGCGCGGTCGATGAAAAAATCTCGTTCATAGGAAATCGCGTTTTGATCTCAACTGAAATAACCGAAAAGTTGCGGTTCGGCAAATTTCAGATAAACGTTTTTTCCCGCTCCATAACATGAAAGGAGAAAATCGATGAAAAAATGGTTCCTGCTTCCGGCGGCGGCCGCCGCGCTGATTGTGCTCTCTTCCTGTGCTACCGCTGATTCCGAAGGCAGGATTAGATATGAACGGACGCTCTCCCATCTCGATCTCGGCGGCGACTATCTCAGCTACTCCAATACCCGGGAGTGCAACCGGCTGACCTCCCGTTTCTTCGATCTGACCTTCGATGTTTTTGCCCCGGAACTCGAACGGATTCAATTCGACCCCCGGGCAGCGGCAGAAGTTCTCAACCTCGGCGCGATCAAAGCCCAGGGACTCAGTTCTTACCAGCTGGATTCCGGAGTATGGCAGCTCAAATGGTTCCTCTATACCGGACAGCGGGAAGTGCCGGGACTGCTGAGCATCGTCCCCACGGATAACCAGCAATTCCCGGAAATAAACGCGTTACCGGAATCCACCATATTGGCGACCAGTGACAATACCCGGTGCAGAAGTTTTCTGAAACTTTTCACGGAAATCTGCAAAACCCAGCCCAATCCGGCTCTGAATGAGCTGCCGCAGACCATCGATCGCATTCTTCAGGCGCAACTGCAGAACTCTCTCGACGAAATTGTCGCCGCGCTCGACGGCGACACTAAGCTCATCATCACCGGACCGCTCTCCAGTCCGGGATATCTGTTGGTCATTCCCGACAACGGCAGCCGGGTGGCGAACATTATCCGCACCCGTTGCGGACTGGCGCCCGATGCCGCTCAGATCTCCTGGCCGGGACCGATGCCGGTCGCC
>CAKUKT010000009.1 GCA_934663655.1 uncultured Victivallaceae bacterium | reverse complement strand
CGGCGAGGTGGTGGAGATTCTGCGCGAATATCCGGAACTTGAAGATCCGCGCACCGGGCGTTCGCTGATGGATCGTTCGATCATCATCTGCAACACCAGCAGCATGCCGGTGGCCGCGCGGGAAGCGTCGGTCTATACGGCGGTGACGCTGGCTGAATATTACCGTCAGATGGGACTCAACACTCTGCTGCTGGCCGACTCCACCAGCCGGTGGGCGCAGGCGCTGCGTGAGATGTCCGGACGGCTGGAGGAAATCCCGGGTGAGGAGGCGTTCCCGGCCTATCTGGAGTCGTTGATCGCCGGCTTCTATGAACGTGCCGGAGTGGTGAAGCTTCGGACCGGGGAGACTGGTTCGGTTACGATCGGCGGTGCGGTTTCGCCCGCGGGCGGCAACTTTGAGGAACCGGTGACGCAGGCGACGCTGAAGGTGGTGGGAGCGTTTCTCGGGCTTTCGCGCGAACGTTCGGATGCGCGTCGTTATCCGGCGATTCACCCGCTGGAGAGCTGGAGCAAGTACCAGAGCGTTGTGGATGCCGGCGAACTGGCGATGGCCCGGGAGGTGCTGCGGCGCGGCAGCGAGGTGAATCAGATGATGAAGGTGATCGGCGAGGAGGGAACTTCGGACGCCGACTTCCAGTATTACCTCAAGAGTGAATTTCTCGATTACGTCTATCTTCAGCAGGATACTTTTGACAAGGTGGACGGGGCCACGAGTGTGGAACGTCAGCGTCTGATGTTCGACCGGGTCTGTTCGGTGCTCCGGACCGACTTCCATTTTACCGACAAGGACACTGCGCGGCGCTATTTCCTGGATCTGCGTCAGATTTTCCTGGATATGAATACGCTCACCACCGATTCCCCGAAATTCGCGGAACTGGCCGAGCGGGTGGACAAGCTTATCGCCGAAGGCGGAAACGAGGTGGAGCACAATGCGTAAGGTATATCATAAAATTCTGCGGATCGCGGGCAACGTCATCACCGTCGAAGCTGGCGGGGTGGCTTACAACGAACTTGCCGAAGTGACCGGTTCCCGCGGAACTTCACTGGCTCAGGTGATCCGCCTGGAGGGGAAGCTGGTTTCGCTGCAGGTTTTCTCCGGAAGCCGCGGAGTGAGCACCGGTGACCAGGTGCGTTTTCTCGGGCACGAGATGGAGGTGTCGAGTTCCGATTCGCTGCTCGGGCGGGTTTTTTCCGGTCGTGGCACGCCGCGCGATCATCGTCCGGCGGTAGCAGAGGAACCGATTGCGATCGGCGGGCCGTCGGTCAATCCGGCGAAGCGGATCATTCCGCGCAACATGATCCGGACGAATATCCCGATGATCGACATCTTCAACACGCTGGTGGAATCGCAGAAACTGCCGATCTTTTCGGTGGCGGGCGAACCTTACAATGAACTGCTGGCCCGGATTGCGCTGCAGGCGGAAGTGGATGTGATCATTCTCGGCGGCATGGGAATGAAGCACGACGACTATCTGACGATCCGGCGCACGCTTGATGAACATGGCGCGTTGTCGCGGACGGTGATGTTCGTTCACACCGCCAGCGACCCGGTGGTGGAGTGTCTGATGGTGCCGGACATGTCGCTTGCGGTGGCGGAAGCATTTGCGCTTCGCGGCAAACGGGTGCTCTGTCTGCTCACCGATATGACGAACTTCGCTGACGCGTTAAAGGAAATTGCGATCACGATGGAGCAGATTCCGGCGACGCGCGGTTATCCGGGCGACCTCTACAGCCAGCTGGCGAGCCGCTACGAAAAGGCGGTGGACTTCGACGGCGCCGGTTCGATCACGATTCTGGCGGTGACGACGATGCCTGGCGACGATGTGACCCATCCCGTGCCGGACAACACCGGATACATCACCGAGGGGCAGTTCTATCTGCGCAACGGGCGTATCGAACCATTCGGTTCCCTGTCGCGCCTCAAGCAGCAGGTGAATGGACGCACCCGGGAGGATCACCGGGCGATCATGGACTCGATGATCCGGCTTTACTCCGACTACCGCAACACGCTGGAGAAGCAGTCGATGGGGTTCCGGATGTCGGGCTGGGACAAGAAATTGTTGAAGTACGGGCGGCGTTTTGAGCGGGAGATGATGGATCTTTCGGTGAACATCCCGCTGGAGAAGGCGCTGGATCTCGGCTGGGAGATTCTGGCGGATTGTTTCGACCGCAGCGAAGTCGGCATCAAGAGTGCGCTGGTCGATAAGTTCTGGCCTGGAGACAAGGCGTAAACCGGGTTGGTTCCGGTAGTTGAGTTTGGAAGCGGATCATGGCGAAGATAAAATTCACCAAAACCGAATTGAAGCATCAGCAGGACGAGGAGAAGCAGTTCCGTCGCTTTCTTCCGACACTGCAGCTCAAGAAGCAGCAGCTTCAGTTCGAGGTGCGTCACAGCGCCGAACAGCTCGAACAGGTCGAGGAGGAGCGGCGTCGTCACGAGGAGTCGATCGCCCGTTTCATTGCTTTGTTCGGCGATCGTGACGCGGCAGATTTCGTGACTTCGCAGGTGCGGATATCTCGGGTGTTGCGCGGCTATGTCAACATCGCCGGGATAACCGTGCCCACGTTTGAGCGCGTGGAGTTTGAACCGCTCAAATGGGATCTTTTTGCAACTGACTGGTATGTTGACGACGCGGTGGCCGCAGTCAAAGAGGCGGTATCGCTGCGCGAGGCAGCTCGGATACTTGAAGAGCAGCATGCGCTGCTGGCGGCGGAGCTGCGTTCGACCACCCAGCGGGTCAACCTTTTCGAAAAAGTCAAAATCCCCGAATGCCGGGAAAACATCAGAAAAATCCGAATTATGTTGGGCGACGCCGAAACCAGCGCCGTCGCCCGCAGCAAAATCGCCAAGCGCAAGGTAGCTCTCGGCGCGTGATCGCCGGGAGGATGTTTCTGAGTTAAAAGTTTTCCGGCAGACCCGATGAACGACACAGCACCATAACGGGTTTGTCAAAGATTCCGGAATATAGAGAGAAAGGAATCACGATCATGAAATCCCGTCAGCATCCTGAATTGTTCGTCGAAGTAATGGATACCACTCTCCGCGATGGGGAACAGACTCCCGGAGTTTCGTTCACTGCGGCGGAAAAACTGGAGATCGCCCGCCGGCTGTTGCAGAACCTCAAGGTGGATCGCATCGAAATTGCTTCGGCGCGGGTATCCGAAGGTGAACGCGACGCGGTGCGTTCGATCATCGAGTGGGGGGAGCGGCGTGAACTGGTCGAGGCGATGGAGATCCTCGGTTTTGTGGACAGCGGTCGTTCGATCCAGTGGATCCGGGATGTGGGCGGCCGGGTGCTCAATCTGCTGGTCAAGGGATCGGAGGAGCACTGCCGTCTGCAGCTTCGGCGCACTCCCGCCCGTCACTTCGACGAACTCTCCCGCGAGATCGAAGCCGCGGACAAAGCCGGTCTGGCGGTCAATGTCTATCTTGAGGACTGGTCGAACGGGGTCAAACAGAGTTTCGCCTATGTGAATGAACTGCTGACCCGGCTGGCGCAGCTGCCGGTTCGGCGGGTGATGCTGGCGGACACGCTGGGGGTGCTCACGCCGGCGGAAGTTTCGATGTATCTGCAATGGATGTTTGCGGTATCGCCGGGGGCGCACTTCGACTTCCACGGCCACAACGACTACGGACTGGTGACCGCGAATGCGCTGGCGGCAGTGCTCGGGGGCGTCAACGGGATTCACGTAACGATCAACGGTCTCGGCGAGCGTGCCGGCAATCTGGCGCTGGCGCAGCTGGTGGTGGCGGTGAACGACCATACCCGGCGGCGTACCCGGGTCTCGGAGAAGGAACTTCAGCACGCTTCCGAATTGATAGAAAGCATTTCCGGAAAACGGCGGGCCTGGAATGCTCCGGTGGTCGGAGTGGATGTCTACACGCAGACCAGCGGAGTACACGCAGACGGCGACCGTAAGGCGGGGCTCTACATGAACAAACTGCTGCCGGAACGGTTCGGCAGGGAACGAAACTATGCGCTCGGCAAGCTCTCCGGCAAGGCCTCGCTGGACAACAACATCCGGCAGCTCGGTATCGATACCGAACTTGATCCGGCGGTGCGCGATCGGGTACTGCAGGAGGTGATCCGCCTCGGCGATAAGAAGAAGAGTGTTTCTCAGGCGGATCTGCCGTTTATCATCGCCGGGGTGCTGCGGGCGCCGGAGCGGCAGCGGCTGCGGATAACCTCGTTGGAGGTGACCAGCCGCCTGCACAGTTCTCCGCGTGCGGAACTGGAGGTGACGCTGGACGACCAGAGCGTTCGGGCGACCGCGACCGGCGACGGCGGGTACGATGCATTCGTCAAGGCGCTGCGCAAATGTCTGCGTCAGTTCAAGCTGACAATGCCGCGTCTGACCGACTACCAGGTGCGGATTCCGCCGGGTGGCCGGACCGACGCGTTGGTTGAGGCCACCATCACCTGGGCGCCAGCTGCAGGCAGGACGCTGGTTACGACCGGAGTTGATTCCGACCAGCTGGTGGCGGCGGTGCAGGCGACGGAGAAGATGCTCAACTTGATTATCAAGGAATGACGGGCGGATGGGGCAGCTTTTCATCATCACCGGTGACGACGACTTCGCCCGCAAGGAGCGGGCGAGAGAGATCATCGATGAGCTGGTCAGCGATCCGGAGGATCCGCGGCTGGAGGTGGTTTCCGGCGATGCTCCGGATTTGAAACCGGAGGCGATTGCGGGAACTTTTCTCGAGTCGCTGCGTACCCCGCCGTTTCTGACCGGGGAAAAGGTGGTGTGGCTGCGCCATTTTCCGGACCTTGATCTCTTCGGCAACCCCCGGGAGGGGAGTGCTGCGGCTGCGGTCGCGGAATATCTTTCGGCACCGCTGCCGCAGGAGGTGTCGGTGGTGATCGATGGTCCCGGGTTTGATCTGCGCCGCGCGGGTGCAAAAGCGATCAAAAAGGCGGGGGCGCTGGTGGAAAGTTTTTCCACTGCGCGTCCCGGAGATCGCGGTGCCGCTGACGACCGGCGGGCGGAAGTTGTTTCCATCTGTCAGGCCGCCGGGAAGCGGATTGCCGCGGATGCGGTCGCCTATCTGATCGAGGTGGTCGGAGGTGATTCCGGAGTGCTGCGCAACGAATTGAGGAAACTGGTCTGTTATATCGGTGGAGCGGAGGCAATTACGCTTGCCGACTGTCAGTCGATCATCAGTCGAACCCCGGAGACCGTCGGTTGGGAATATACGGCGGCGATTCACGCCGGTAAGCCGGGGCAGGCCTTGCGGCTGCTCGGCATTCTGCTCCGGGAGCGGGAAGCCGAGATGCGGATTATTTCGCTGCTTTCCAATGAATTTCAGAAACTGATCCAGACGCGGCTGGCGCTGCGTGAACTTGGAATCAGCCGGGTGTATCCGGGGGTATTCGATGCGGTGCCTGAGGAGGTTCGCGCCCGTTATCCGGACAATCCGCTGCTGAAAATGCATCCCTACCGGGCATTCAAGAGCTGTGAAGCGGCGGCGGGGATCAGCGATGCAGAGCTGGCTGAAAAAGTGACGCTGATTCGTACTGCCGCCCGGCATCTGGTTTCAGGAGTGGGCGACCGGCGGATGGTGCTCGAACAGCTGACGCTCAAGCTGGCCGGACGCTCATCAGCGACATCCCGGCAAGCCCGAACCCCGGGAAGCGGCCGGGGAGGAATCACTTCCGGCCGGAAGGGGCGGTGACTTCAAAATCCGGTGTGGAGAGGGCGGACGATCAGCATCCAGGTTCAGCTCGTCGGAGCTTCTCGGTTTCCGGCTTCCGGAGGGGCGGCGCTGTCCAGGCCGTGGCGGGTTTTCTCCCAGTAAAACGGGTTGGTGAAGAGCTGGATTGCCCCTTTCCAGGCGGCGATGGAGATTATCACCCAGTAGACCGGCAGCCACAGCGTCCGGAGATAGAGGTCCCGCCAGCCGCGTTTTACCGCCGCCATCAGTCCGACGCCGACCAGCAGCAGGTTGGAGACGAGCAGCACTCCGGAACCGATTCCGAAAGCGATTGAAAGTCCCGACCACCAGGGGTGTTCCCCGGGGCCGCAGTAGACCAGGTGCCAGGCGCGGAGGCCGGCGTCGGGGAGGGCGGGATCACGGGGACCGATGATCTGCTCGAGCAGCGGCACTCCGTTGGCCCAGCCGATCGCCAGCAGCGCGATGTACAGCAGCAGCAGCGGCCAGCAGAGCAGGTTGGTCAGCATCATCAGCACGCTGCCGCCGACGGTCAGAATAGCGTGAAAAGTGCCGATCAGACCGAGGTTGGCGAGGGTTCTGAAGGGGTGGCGGGCGTGATAGAGATGGGTCTGCATGAATCCCTTGACCCAGCGGGAACGCTGGCGGATGAAGTTTCCGAGTTGTGAATTTGCCTCTTCCCAGGTGGTCGAATCGAGCATCAGCGTCCGGTAGCGGCGGCGACCGATCCGCATGCCGAGGTCGCAGTCCTCGGTGACGTTGAAGGGATCCCAGCCGCCGAGTTCGCGCAGCACTTCCGTGCGGAAGTGGTTGCTGGTGCCGCCGAGCGGGAGCGGAGCTCCGATCCGGGAGAGTCCGGGCAGATAGAGGTCGAAAGTGGTGGAATATTCGATAGTGAACATTCGCGTCAGCCAGTTCTGGCGGCGGTTGTGGTAGTTGAGCTTGGCCTGAACGCAGGCGACCGACTCATTGCCCGGCCGCCGGAACACCGCCGCCGCCTTGCGGAGTTGATCCCGTTCGGGAATGTCCTCGGCATCGTAAATCACACACAACTCCCCGCGGGCGCGTTCCAGTCCGTAGTTGCAGGCGCGAGGCTTGGTGCGCGGTATTCCCGGCGGCGCCGTGACGATTTCAAATGCGGGAGGCAGCGAGATTTTTTCGAGCGCGGCGGCAGTCTGACGATCGTCGGTTTCGAGCAGCAGCTTCACATCGAGTCGTTCCGGAGGGTAGTCGAGCGCGGAGATGCGCGAGACGATCTTTTCCGCGATCGCCTCTTCGCGGTAGAGCGGCAGAAAAATAGTGTAAATCGGAAGTTCATCCGCAGTTGCTTTGAAGATCGGATCAGTTTCATCGACCCGTTCGACCCCGCCTTTCCAACCGGCGAGAGCGGCGGCGAGCTTCTGTACCGATCCTGCGAAATAGAGCAACATCAGCGCTCCGGAAACGAAAAATACGAAGTAGTCCCAGCGGTACAACGCGAGCGCCGGCAGCAGCAGGGCCACCACGAGGTAGCGGGCCGCCTGAAAACGGGAAAAGGTGACTACGGCGCAGTCGTCGCCGTGGGCGCGGATAAATTCTCTGCTCAGCCGGTCAAAATCACCGGCGTCCGGTTTTGAAAGAGCTTTCATTTTTTTCCAGAAGGTTTCGGCGTTGAATCATGCTTTCCGGGAGCACGGGTTGCTTGCGTAAAGTACTCTACTTATCCCCGGGGATGGAATTTGTGGTGGGTTGCCGCCAGTCGTCCCCGGTCGATATGAGTGTAGATTTCGGTGGTGGAGATATCGGCGTGTCCGAGCATCTCCTGGATTACCCGCAGGTCGGCGCCGTTGGCCAGCAGGTGGCTGGCAAAGCTGTGCCGCAGCGAATGGGGATGAATTTCCTTGGAGATTCCTGCGCGTTCGGCGGCGAGCTTGACGATGCCCCAGATGCGTTCGCGGTCGAGTTTGCGGCCATTCACCGAAAGAAATACCCATTCCGCGTGGGGATTTTTCTCCGCAAGCACCGGTCGCGCCTCGGTGAGGTAGCGCCGGAGCAGCCGCAGCGCCGGACGTCCGACCGGGACGATCCGGGTTTTCTCCCCTTTGCCGGTTACGCGCAGGAACTCATTGTCGAAGTCAACCGCTCCGAGGGGTAACGAAGTGAGTTCCGAGACCCGCAGTCCGGAGGAGTAAAGCAGTTCCATGATCGCCCGGTTGCGCAGTTCCAGCGGGTCGGCGGCGGTATTCTCAAACGCGGAGAGCAGGGCCTCAACCTCGGAGACGGAGAGGAAGTCGGGCAGCAGCCGCCAGAGACGGGGGGAATCCATTACCGCGGTGACATCGGCGGGAATGAGTTTTTCGGCGACGAGGTAGCGGCAGAGCAGCTTGATCGAAACCAGCCGTCGGGCGATGGTGGCCGCCGCGTCACCGAGTTCCCGCAGTGAATCAAGGTAGTCGAGTACGAGGTCTCGACTGAGTTCGCTCCAGGAGCGGAGCCCGGAATCACGGAAAAAAGCAGCGGCGTCCCGGAGGTCGGAACCGTAGGCAAGTTCGGTATTTCCGCTCAACCCCTTCTCCAGCAGCAGTGAGGCGAGAAAGGCTTCGATTTCCGGTTCCAGCGGGAGAAGCGGGGCGGGACGTTTATTCCCGGATCGTACCGCGGCGGCCATAACGATGACACTCACAAAGGTAGTCCACCGCCTCGCGGGCGGAATCGACCAAGTGGATGAGATTGATGTCTTCCGGAGAGATCATTCCGTCGTCGAGCAGGGAATTTTTGATCCAGCGCAGGAAGCCGCCCCAGAACTCCTTGCCGACCAGAATGATCGGGATCAGGTTGATTTTGCCGGTCTGGGCCATGGTGAGTACTTCGCTGAGTTCGTCGAGGGTACCGAAACCGCCCGGATAGACAATCACCGCGGTGGAATATTTGAGAAAGCACACCTTGCGGATGAAGAAGTAACGGAACGACAGCGATTCGGTCTGATACGGATTCGGGTGTTGCTCCATCGGCAGTTCGATATTGAGTCCGATCGATCTGCCGCCGGCCTCGAAAGCGCCGCGGGCGGCGGCTTCCATCACGCCGGGGCCGCCGCCGGTGATGACGCCGTAACCGGCTTCGACGAGGAGCCGGCCGGTTTCCCGGGCCGATTCGTAAACCGGCGAACCCTCCGGGGTACGGGCCGAACCGAATACCGATACTGAAAGTTCCGGCAGGTGGTTCAGCGATTCAAAGGAGTCGACAAATTCCGCCATGATTCGGAGAATCCGCCAGGAATCCACCGGCAGAAAGCCCTGATTGTTGTTGGGATAATACTGGGTCCCCGGCCTGGCGTCTGGCATATCTTCCATACAACTTTCTCCGGAGCCGGGCTGGGGTCACCATCCGGCGTATTGATTGTTTTCGCTGCTTGTTGCCTGCCTGGCATCGGCAATTCCGGGGCCGATGCCGGCAATAGAGGAAATATAATCGGCCGATGGGGATTTTGCAAGCGCTGCAAGCGATTTTCCGGGCGTGATCAGAGGCGTTCGACATCCATTGCCGGAACGACGATTCTGCCGGGGCGGACCGCATCCGGGTCGGCAATCTCATCGAGCATCACGCGGAAGGCGACATCAGCCATCGCCGGGAAGTTCTGCGGCATGACGAAAACCTCTTCAAAGCCGGTGGTTTCGCAATGCCAGTAGTCGAACGTGCCGGCGTTGAAACGCAACTGTGGATAGCGCCGGCGCAGTTCCATCATCTCCCCGGGCAGCTGCTGGTAATCGCCGATCAGCATGACTTTGCCGTTCGGGGGAATTTCCCGGCAGAGCAGGGGGTCGAGTCCGGAATTACGGTCGCGGGTGGCTGAATTGTTGGCTCGATAGAAGTTGACAACTCCGGATGCTCCGGCGGCGATTCCGGCGGCGGCGAGGCGACGGGCGCCTTCGGCATTGTCGGTGACGACGGTGACGGTCGAAAAGTTTCCGGGTTCGCGGTCGAGGAAAACCAGCGGCATTTTTCGGGCGGCGAGGCGTCGGAGCATCGACGAATCGCTCTCCTCGGCCGGCGGAATCACAAAAATACCGTCGAGGCGCATCATCGCGAGGGTTTCCAGCATCTGCTCATACAGTGTATGGCGGCTGTGATAGAGTGAAATGAACAGACTGTAGTGGTTGAGCCGGGAGAGGCGGCTGAGTTCGCTGGTGGGCAACTGTTCGATATCATGTTCAAGCGTGGGCAGCAGCAGGCCGAGCAGGCGGGTTCGGCCGCCCTGAAGCACCCGGGCGGAGAAGTTGGGAATATAGGCCAGTTCCTCGGCGCAGCGGCGGATTTTTTCGGCGGTTTCCGGTTTCACGCGGGGATCGCCGCGCAGGGCGCGGGAGACGGTGATGGCGGAAACGCCGGTTTTTCCGGCAATATCGTAAATAGTTGCAGACATGATAAAAAATATAGCATGCGGCGGCGTTTTTTCAACTCGGAAACCGGAAGGTAATCGCCTGGAGGATCCGGGCGGATTTCAGTTCGAGCTTAAGGCGTCGGTCTTTCTGCATTGGAATTCTGCATACCGAAACGGAGTATAGCCAGATCGGTAGAGATGAATTGAAACTGTACTACTCCAACTCCTCCGTGAGCCGCAAGCTGGAACGGAGCGTTGCCGGATCGGCGGAGTTGAGTTTGAGCCGCCAGCTGCTGCCGACGGGGTAATTGCCCCGGAGCCGACATTTGTATTCGTAGGCGAGTTCCGGAATCAGTATCGTCAGCCGTTCCCCCTGCCGGTCGACGACGACGCCGTCACCTTCCCATTCCGGGTGCTCAGTCAGGTAGACCAGAGTATAGTATTCGTTGGCGTATTTCTCCAGGCGGCGACGTTCCGCGGCTCCGGCTTCGGCGAGCGCGAGGCGTTCGGAGAGTTCGTCAAAGCCGAGTGGTTCGGCGCCGCTCAGCACCCGGCGCAGCTGGTAATGGGCCAGCAGGTCGGCGTAGCGGCGCAGCGGACTGGTTACCCGTGCGTAGGGTTCCAGACCGAGGCCGCTGTGGCGTCCCGGAGATAGCGAGGGAACCCCCGGCGCGGAATGGCGGCGCAACGCGAACATCGCCGGCAGACTTTCCCCGCGTTCATCGGTATCCGGAGGCTCCTGGGTGACAAAGGGGAACAACCATCCCCGCTCGGCCATGTATTTCGCCGCCGCATGGCCGGCCGCCAGCATCGCGTTGGCGACCAGTTCGCGCTCCGGAGTGATCGGGCAGGGGGCGATCGTCACCTCTTCTCCGGAAATCCGGAGTTTGATTTCGGGCAGGCGGATGAACAACGCGCCCGCCGTCTCCCGGCGCCGACGGAAACGTTCCAGAGTCGCCCGAATTTCCCGGAGCGGCGATTCATCCCACCGGTCGGCACAACCGTCATAATCGAGACGTTCCGCCCGGATGGTGCTCAGCGCCAACTGTTCGAGTGTCGCTTCGCCGTCGTCGTCGATCCGGATCCCGAAACTCAACGCCGGGGAGGTTTCCTGAAGCCCGAGCCCGAAACGCCGCGTCGCCTCCGCCGGCAGCATCGGTGTCACTCCTTCCGGCAGATAACTGCTCGAACCCCGCTGCGCCGCCTCCGTGTCCACCTCGTCTCCAAACTCCAGCGCGGCAGCCGGATCAGCAACATGAACATAGAGCAAGCCATCGTGGAAACTGATCGCATCATCCGGATCATCACTGCCGGCGTCATCAATCGCCAGCGACCGCATGAAGGTGTAATCTTCGCGCTTCTCCGGACGGGTTGGAGGCAACTCTCCGGCGGGGGGCGCGATGTCAACCCCAAGGCGGGACGGCCATGGATCGCGCAGCAGCGTCCACACCTTCAGCCGAAGCAGCAGTTCATGCGCCTTTTCCGGCACAGCCTCGATTCCGAGATCTCGCATCAGCCGGCTGTTCGGCGCCCGGCCGAGGGCGACCGCTTCAACCTCCCGCAGGAACGGCAGGTCACCGGCTTCCACTGCGCCGCTGCGGATGCGTTCGATCAAAGCCGCGCGCCGATCCCGTTCCGCGGCTTTGGACTGCTGTGCCGCCAGCCGGGCGGCGATCTCCTCTCCGGAACGCGGCGTGACCCCGGCGGCAGGAGAACCATTGAAATAGACCGAGTCCCGGAGCATCCGGTAACCGGCGAACGCACTGCCGGGGGTGTATTCCCCATAGGCCAGATTGACGAAATCCGCAAAGGAGAGGCTCTCCCCGTCGAGCAATTCGACGATCTCCTGCCAGTCCGGTTCCGGAGGGACAGGCGGCGGCAGCACGGTGACCGGTCCGGGATGCAGAAACTCCACATCCTTCGGACGGACATTTTTGCGTTCCCCACCTTCGATTCGGATCTCCAGTTTGTCGCCGCTGACCGATTCAATCGCCGCACTCCGGTCATGGTAGAGCACCAGCGCTCCCTTGCCGCAGCTCATCGCACCTCCCCGAACAAAGTGACTTCACCCGCACGAGTGACTTCAATCTGCCGCAGCTGCCCCGGCGCCAGATCGGGAACCGGTTCGAAATGAACCGTGATGTTGGTGGTGGTCCGACCGCTCCAGCGGGCGGCGTTGCGGGCGCTGACTCCTTCGACCAGTACTTCGACCCGTTCTCCCACCATGGTTCTGAGTTTCCCGGCGACCCGGCGGGCAAGATCATCGAGCAGAATCGCGTTGCGCTCCTGCTTTACCGCATCCGGAACCGAATCGACCAGTTCGGCCGACTTCGCACCGGGACGGGGAGAATACTTGAAGATATACGCCTGCTCGAATCCAACTTCGTTCATGAGCTCCCGCGTCCGATGGAAATCCTCCTCCTCCTCCCCGGGGAAGCCGACGATCACATCCGTGGAGAGCGTCAACCCCGGAATCGCCGCCTTGAGCTGTGCCACCTTTTCAAGATAGGAGGCCGCGGTGTACTGCCGGTTCATCGCCGCCAGAATCCGGTCCGCCCCCGATTGCAGCGGCAGATGGAGCTGATTGCAGATTTTCGGCGTCGAGGCCAGCGCGGCGATCAGCCGGTCATTGAAATAGGTTATGTAGGGAGAGGTGAAACGGATCCGGTAGAGTTCGGGAATTTCCGCCAGCTCCTCAAGCAGTTCGGCGAAAGGCGAGTGATCCGGAGCCGGCGGTGAGGTGTTGCCGCCCAGACCATAGGCGGCGACATTCTGACCCAGCAGCAGGATCTCCCGAACCCCGGACGCGGTCATCTCCTTTGCTTCGGCAACGATGTCCGCCGCCGGACGGCTGATTTCGCGTCCCCGGACGTAAGGAACAATGCAGTAACTGCAGAACCGGTTGCAGCCGCGGGTGATCGCAATCTGCCCCCGGCAGTCGGGAGACGCGGTATGCCCGCCGAGTCGGGTCAACACCTCCGGTGATTCGGTGATCCGGCTCACCTGATGACGGTCGGCGGCAATCGATTCGAGCAGCGGTACCAGCGTGTGAAGCTGTCCGGTGCCGAGCACGAAATCAAGATGCGGCAGTTCGGCGAAAAGTTTATCCCCGAGCCGTTGCGCCATACAGCCCATCACCCCGAGGATCACTTCCGGACGCTCCCGTTTGAGCTTGCGCAGATAGGATAATTTCCCCTTTGCCTTACGTTCGGCGGCGTCGCGCACGCTGCAGGTGTTGAACAACAGTGCGTCCGCCTCATCCTCCCGGGTGGAGATCGTGTGTCCGGCCGCCGTCAGCGCCGCCGCGATTGCTTCTGAATCGCGCTCATTCATCTGGCAGCCGTAAGTCTTGATGTAGACCCGCATCCCCTCAAACCTCCGTCAGCAGCGTCAGGTTGTCGCGGTGCACCAGCTCCTCATCGGAATCGGCGCCGAGAATTTCGTGAATCCGCGAAGATTTACAGCCGCGGATCCTCCGGCAGTCGTCCGAACTGAAATTGACCAGTCCCCGGGCGACCGGACGACCGCTTTCATCGACGATCTCCACCGTGTCTCCGCGTTTAAATTCCCCGGAAACCTCGACCACTCCGGAGGGCAGCAGGCTGCGCCCCGAGGCGGTCAATGCCCGCACCGCTCCGGCATCGGCGGTAATGCGTCCCGATACCCGGCTGAAAAAACGCAGCCACCGTTTGCGGCCCGGCATCCGCTGCCCGCTCGGCAGAAAAATCGTTCCGGTATCTTCGCCATTAAGTACCGATTCGAGAATGCCGTTTTTCCGACCGTCGGCGATCCAGAGATATTCTCCGGCTCCGGTAACGATTTCCGCCGCCCGCAGTTTCGAGGCCATCCCGCCGATGGAGAACTTCGCGTCGTCGGTGCCGCTGGCCAGCGCCCTGATCGCCGGAGTGAGGCGGGAAACCTCGGAAATACGTTCAGCCAGCCGCCCCGCGGCGTCGCGGCCGCGCAACCCATCCTCCGTGGTCAGCAGCACGGTGAGGCGCGAACCGGTCAGCGAACCGAGCATGCCGGCCAGCGTGTCATTGTCGCCGAACTTCAACTCCGCCACCGAGGTGGAATCATTTTCATTGACGATCGGCAGTACATCGCTCTCCCAGAGCGCGTTGATGCAGTTCATCACATTGAGACAGCGCCGCCGGTCACGCAGATCTCCGGCGGTAAGCAGCAGCTGCGCCGCCGCAAAACCGTACTTCGCGCACTCCTCGGTGTAAATCGACATCAGCCGGGTCTGACCGAGCGCGGCCAGCGCCTGGATTCGTGCCAGATCCCGGGGACGGCGTTCGAGTTTCAGCGTCTCCATGCCCATGCCCACCGCTCCGGAGGAGACCAGCAGCACCCGGCGGCCGCTGGCTCGCACCGCCGCAATCCCCGAAACCAGGCGGGCGATCGATTTCCGGTCGATCAGCAGGCGGGTTCCGGCCTTAACGATCATCTGTCTGGCCGAATTTACCGCGGCCATGCGGGAACTGTTGTCCGTCATCGGAAAATGCTTTCAGGGAAAAAAGGTTGTAAAATGATCATGTCCATCCGGATAATATATATCCGGATCAACGCTTTTGCAATCCGGTTGCAAAGGCTACAGCATCACCGTCCGGCAGGCGAAACAGTCGGTCGCCGGGTCATAAGCGATCTCCGCGAGCGAACCGTTGCGGGTGACCGAACCGGCGCAACATTCGCCGCGGCCGGAGGCATCCAGTTTCAGGTACGGTTTGTGAACATGTCCGCAGAGCACCAGATCGATGCGGTGTTCGGCCATCAGCTTCAGGATTTCCCGCTGGCCGAAAAGCCGGTGACGCAGCCGCAGCACCGGATGATCCTCCGTCATCGGGTAGTGCGAAAGCAATATCTTCGGCACCCCGGGATTTTCAGTTGCAAATCCGGCAATCCTGGCGCTGTCGGCGGCGGTGAGGAATCCCCAGGAACACAACAAATTGGACGGCCGACTGGTGTTTACCAGCAGAAAATCCACCCCGCCGAGGCGGCGCCGCAATGGAAAATCACAAAAACGGATATCCCCGCGCGAGAGATACTCCACCGCCCGGTTTACCGCTTCGACGCACCGGGGCCGTTTCACGTAGCAGTCGTGGTTGCCGGGAGTGTAGAGCAGCGGAATCGTTGAATCCCGCAACGGCTTCAATATCTCCAGCACCCGGGCAAATTCTCCGGGTTGCCCGGCACTGGTGAGATCGCCGGTGCAGACTGCGACATCCGGCCGGGTATCGAGGATGTATTCCACCGCCAGTTTGAGCTTCCCGAGATCGTGCCGGAAACGCCGCCGGAACCGGTAATTGAACACCCCTACCCAGCGCTTGTCGAAATAGGCAAGCCAGTCTTCGGCGCCGCCGCCGGCATGGGGATCGGAAAAATGAATTATCTTCACTCCCGCTCCCCTCCGAACCAGTACGCGCACCGACCGGTATCGGCGTTCGGGTTGAATCCCCCTGGTACCATTATTGACGCTTCCCGATCGCGCAGAGTCGCCGGAAGTCCGGCAGCAGCGACCGGAGCCGGGCCGAGGCCGCCGGGTCGGGCCGGTAGGTCACCACTCCGAAGGAGTTCGCCACCACCTGCCTGAGTTCCGCAAGGTCGGCGAGATCACCGAGGGTCAGCGCCTGTCCGAGCAGATTACCCGCCGCCGTCGCTTCGACGGGACCGGCGACCACCGGTATTCCGGCGGCGTCGGCGGCCATCTGCATCAGAAAATCATCCTTGGTGCCGCCGCCGACGATATTCAGCGCCTGGTAGTTCTTGCCGAGCAGCTGCCCGAGCGCCTCCAGCTTGTCCGCAAAGCAGAGCGCCAGAGAATCGTAAATCGCCCGGATCAGAGCGCCCCGGTCGCTGAGCTCTCCCTGACCGGAATCGCGGCAGAATTCCGCAATCCGTCCGGGCATATCGCCGGGAGCGACAAAGAGCGCCGCATTGGGGTTGAGCAGATATTTTCCGGGTTCAGCGACGCGGGCGAGGTCGCACATGTCATTGAAACTGATATCATCCCCGGCTTCCCGCCAGTTGCGCCGGCACTCCTGAAGCAGCCAGCAGCCCATGATATTGGTGAGAAATCTGATCGTACCGTTGAGGCCACCCTCGTTGGTGAAGGGAACTTTTTCACTCTCCGGTGTGGCAATTCCCTGCTGGATCTCCGCGCCGAGCAGCGCCCAGGTACCGCAGCTCACATAAGCCCAGTCGGTACCGGGGATCGCCGGCACCGCCGCCACCGCGCTGGCGGTGTCGTGGGAACCGACTTTGAGAATCGGAATTGCTCCACAGCCCAGTTCCCGCTGCAACTCCGCCGACAGCGTACCGCCGCGCGAGCACGCCGGAGCGATCGGCGGGAAAACTCCGCGCGGCAGACCGAGCCGGTCGATCAATTCCCAGTCCCACTCCCGGGTTTCGAGGTTGAGCAGATTGGAGGTCGAGGCGATGGTGTATTCAGTGGTGAAATTTCCGCCCAGCGCAAATTCCAGCGCATCCGGCATCATCAGAAAACGCGAATCCTCGAAATCCTCCGGAAATTCCCGATAGTGCGCCACCAGCTGAAACAGCGTGTTGATGGCCATGTGCTGAATGCCGGTGCGCCGGTAGATCTCTTCGCGCGGCACCGCATCGAAAACTCTTTTTTCATGGCGCAGTGTGCGTTCGTCGCGGTAATTGTAGGGAAGCCGCACCTGATGACCGCTGCGGAAGAAGACATAATCCACCCCCCAGGTGTCAACGGCGATGCCGTCGAGCTGCGGTTCCACTGCCAACGCCTTGCGCAGTCCGCTCTTCAACTCTTCGACCAGTTGCGGATAATCCCAGTAGAACGCATGACCGTGTTTGACCGGTCCGTTGGCGAAACGGTGTACTTCGCGCAGCGTAAGGCGACCGGAGTCGAGGGTGCCGATGATCGCCCGGCCGCTGGAGGCGCCGAGATCGAAGGAGAGATAGTTTCTGCTCATCTTGGGGGACGGGGCCTTTCTATTCGTTGGTGAGTTTCCGGTGGTCGATCACCCGTTTCGCCTTGCCGGTGAAGCGTTCAAGTGTGTGTGGCGCCACCAGTTCGATGATGAAGTGAAGTCCGGTGATCGAAGTTATTTCGCCCGCGATCCGGTCGCGGAGTTTCTGCATTTCGTCCATTTTGTCGGAGAACTGGTTTTCTCTCACCTCCACTCTGACCACCGCGACATCGGTGTTGCCGGGCCGCGAGAGTTCGATCATGAAGTGCGGAGCCGCACCGGCAACCCGGAGCAATGCCTCCTCGATCTGGGTTGGGAAGACATTCACCCCCCGGATGATCAGCATGTCGTCGGAGCGGCCGATGGTCCAGCTCATCCGGCTCTCGGTGCGTCCGCAGGGACACGGCGAATGGTAGAGCCGTGCAAGGTCGCGGGTACGGTAGCGGATGATCGGACAAGCCTCCTTGGTGAGGCTGGTGATCACCAGTTCGCCGACCTCTCCTTCGGGAACCGGTTCGCAGGTTTCCGGGTCAACGCATTCGACGATGAAGTGATCCTCATGCAGATGCATACCGTTGCGCACCGCGCATTCGCCGGACACCCCCGGACCGATTACTTCCGACAATCCGTAATTGTTGAACACCCGGATTCCCAGCTCTTCCTCGATGGTGCCGCGCATCTCCTCGGTCCAGGGTTCGCTGCCGAAGTGGCCGAACTTCAACGCCAGATCACCGCGGCCGATACCCATGCCGGCGGCTACCTCGGCGATGTTCAGCGCGTAGGATGGCGTGCAGATCAGGGTGTTCACTCCCGCGTCGCGCAGCAGGGTGATCTGCCGCTGGGTATTGCCGCTTGAGGCCGGGAGCACGGCGGCGCCGACACGTTCGATTCCGCCGTGGAGCCCGAAGCCGCCCGTGAAGAGCCCGTAGCCGAAGGCCACCTGGACCAGCTGATCCTCGGTCAGTCCTCCAGCCACCAGAAAGCGTGCGCAGAGTTCCGACCAGAGTTTGAGGTCGTTACGGGTATAGCCGACGAAGGTTGGTTTGCCGGTGGTTCCGGTCGAAGCGTGGATCCGCACCAGATCGCGTTTCGGCACGGCGAGGAAGCCGAAAGGATACGCTTCGCGCAGGTCGCTTTTGACGGTGAACGGCAATCGCCGGATATCGTCGATACTCCGAATTGATTCGATCGACACCTTGTTTTCGGCGAATTTCTTCGCGTAGAACGGAATCGCCAGCGCCCGGGCCAGCGTGACCCGCAGCCGTTCGACCTGGAGCCGCTGGCGTTCCTCGCGCGGCATACATTCAGCATGCGGGTCAAAGATTTGGTTGGGAATAACAAACGGGGACATTTTAATCCATCTCTTGAGAACTGCAATTAACTGAAAAGTTCTTCAAACGTCACCATTTCGATCGGTTCGCCGGCAAGCTCGCGCTGCGCGTGTTCCGGATCGTCGAAACGGAACACCAGCACCGCCTTGTTCTCCCGTCCGAAGGTGAAGGCATACATATACTCCACCGACAGATTATGACGATCGAGAATAGTGAGAATGTCCGCCAGACCGCCGGGACGGTCGTCTACGGTGAGCGCGAGCACGTCGGTGACCTTGACGATGAAGCCGGCCTCCTCAAGAACTTTTTTCGCGGTCTCGTACTCTTTGATCAGCAGCCGCAGGATCCCGAACTGCCGGGTGTCGGCCAGCGACAGCGTGCGGATGCTCAGATTGTGTTCCTTGAGCACCTGGCAGACGGCGGAAAGGCTGCCGGGACGATTTTCCACAAAGAGCGAAAGTTGTTTTATCTGCATGATTTCTTCTCCGTTTGTGAACTGAAATTTCCTAATCGCAAAATATAACTTGCCGCACCGTAAAATTCAAGAGAGCGGCAACGGAAAACCCGATGTGCCTTCCGGAGAGTCAGGAGTGATTCGGAGAGGTGATGCCGGAAAAGTTTCCGGTCTGCAGGAAGTTGATCACCAGACGCGTGTTTTCTCTGCCGAAAACCAGCGAAGTATGAATCGCCGGACGAATTCGGTAATCACGTTCGCCGTCGAGGTGGTTGGAGGTTTCCGGCACCAGGTGATCGCAGCGGGCCGCCAGCACCCCGAACGGCAACGCGGTGAGTGGCGGTACCCGATGAATCGCCGCCCCGGGGGAGTCGCTGAGTTCCGCGATCGGTTTCCAGAGGCGTCCGGGGTTGCCCGGTAGTCCCGTGACCAGCCGTGCCACCGGCGAACCGTGATTGGGCGGCGCCAGCAGCACCGCCCGGCCGAGCCGGTTCCCGAACCCCTCCGGAAGTGCTTCGGCCAGTGCGGTCCGCAACACTATTGCTCCCATGCTGTGGGTGACGAAGTTAATTCGGCGCAGCGGGTTATCCATCATGAAGCCGAGCAGATATTTCCGGAAGGCTTTCCCATGACCGACAAAACCGTTGAGCCGGGTCGGGTAATCGTATTCCACCGCAAGGTAACCGGCCGCCGCCAGCCGGCGCGCCATCGGGGTGAAGTGGTAACCGCCCATGAACAGGCCGTGAATCAGAATCACCACTTCGGTTGATTCCGTATATTCATCCGGTGCAAAGCGCCGAATTTCCCCGGCGGTCCTGAACATTTCTTCCCTCCTCCTGTTGAGTTTTTTCACTACTGTCCATCAACCACAGGAAGATAGCGCGGGAATGCACCTATTTCAACCGGTACGGCGATTTTATTCCGGAAAAAATCCCAGCGTGTACAATCTGGAGTTGACCATTTCGGCGCGAATCCGGTATTCGCCGTCCGGCACTCCGGTGAACAGCGTCTGGTCGAACAGGTCACCGGAGACCCGTTTGATGCCGAGGGACCGTTCCCCGGAGAGCAGTTCAACTTCGACGTATCCGTCGGGCGCGGTTTCGGCATTGATCCGCAGTGATCCCGCGCCGCGCACCGGAATGGTGGTGAATCCGCCCGGCCGCGTCCCCGCCTCGGTGTAAAACAGTCCGTCCTCGCGGAATTCCAGCAGACCGACGTCGATCGTGCTGTTACGAATATAGGCGGCCAGATCGTCCCAGTCCCGGAAGTTTTTCAGCAGCGGCCATTTATCGATTTCCCGGTTTTCCATATATTTTCTGACCATCGAACCGGTAACGGTGGACATATCTTTGCGGTTCCAGATGAGTTCGCTGTTGAAGTGATAGGCGCTGGCGTTCCAGCCGGTCAGCGCGAAGGTTTTACCGCCGGTATTCACCGAATAGGCCGAACCGCCGATGTACCCCGCGTTCCAGCTGCCACGGGGGCCGTTGTCGGCCAGAATCGGCTGCCCCGGAAAACGCTTCCAGTTGAACCCGTCCCGACTGAAGGCGATTTCCAGTCCGATCCGCTGGTCGCGGGCAAAGTAGCGTGCCACAAACGCCGCCCGCAGGCCGGCTCCGTCTTTAACCCGGAAAATCGAGGCTCCGTAGTGCTGAGTACCCGGTGTGTCATCATGATCCGGCAGCGCCATCGCCGCCCGGTCGAAGTTAATCCCGTCCGTCGTCCGGAACACATGAAGTATGCGTACAATGTTCGAACCGTTGTCATAGGGCACGTTGTACGGCGGATAACGACGCAGAATCCGGCCCCGCACGTAGTAGAGCGTTTTTCCGTCATCGGAGAGCCACTGGCCGGCAAAATTATCGTTGCTGTCCCGGGAACCTTCGAACTCCCCGGCGGAATTACCGTCCGTCAGCAGCGGTTCGCTGCCAAGTACCAGGGACTCTCCCGGAGCCTTGTGCCAGAGCGCCCAGGTCGACCGCTGGGCCGGGCGGATTTCGCCCCATTCGGGCAGCGCTTCTCCGCCGAGGGTGCCGGCCGGCATAAAGGTTACATATTTGATTTCCACCTGCCGGACATCCACTTCACCGTCCCGTTCCGGATCGTAAAGCCGGTAGGTGATTTTGCCGTCCGGACCGGGTTTCGGCAGCCAGTCTCCCGCGGCAACGGTCTGATTGAGGGCGTTTCCGGAACGCGGAATCACTTCGTTCGCCAGCTGTTCACGGTATTCCCACTGGTCGGGAGAGGCGGGGGAGGCGGTGGCCAGATAGTTGCGTCTGGTGGCAAGCGTGAAGAAGTTGTCCAGCGTCGAAAAGGGGACGCAGAGCTTGCCGTCGGCAAGGTAGAGACCGTCGCCGTGCTGCATGATCTGCCCTGGAGTTGTATAGGGACGGGTGACCCGGTGCTGGGTCGCGACGGCGGCTTTGAAGTTGAGGTTTTCACAGGTGGCGAAATAGTAGTCGTCGGGGAAGAAGAGTTTCTGGCCGCGCAGATCCGGAACTCCGGTCGGTTCAGGTTCTTCCAGGCGCTGGAGGCGGAGCAGGCGACGCAGTGAACCCCGACTGCCGTTTTTCTCCCGGATTTCAGCGACATATTCGCCGGGTTCGAGTCCGGCGGTCTCAAACTCGATCACGTTTTCACCGGGAAGAAGTTCGCGTTCGATCTGCGGAGCGGCGCTCCGGTTGCCGGTTCGTTCGGTCAGATCGACGGTGACTGCGATCGGCTGGCCGGCGGTATTGAAGATGTGCAGATCCGCACGGGAGGCGCCGCTGTATACCG
>CAKUKT010000008.1 GCA_934663655.1 uncultured Victivallaceae bacterium | reverse complement strand
CACCTCCCGCGTTACAGAATGCAAATATAGCATAATTTTCTTGGATTTCATCTTTTATTTAGGGATAAGTTCTAAATGTAAAACCATCAGAAAACAAGACAACAATTTTAAATCAGCTACCGCAACCCGATGCACCGCCCGCCCCGCCCTCATCGACTTCAACGGTGCCAATCAGCGATAAGGTCGGGGACAGGTTCTGATCCTTACCGGGAACAATCTCCGAACGTCACAGATGTGTGAGGGAAATTCATTTCCAGTCATCCAGCCGGCAATACCGATTGCTCATTGACCTGCAATCCCGGATCCGTCATTGTTGCGCCGGGTTGTTACTGGTGCAATCTAAAATTTTTCGTTGGTAATGCAAATTTTTTTCATTTTGCTCTTGACTTTTGCGGAGTTCTGTCTATAATATATAACTGCAATTGCAGTTGACATTGCAGTTGGTGCAACGCGACAACCGTGTCCCGCAAAAACGGATCAAGATGATGGCAAAGAAAAACGGTACTCTTTCCAAAGAGGCAGCATTACGCATATATAGATTGCTCATCGACGGCGAACTTCAACCCGGCGCGGCAATTTCTCAGCGCTCCATCGCCTCTCGGCTCGGAATGAGCACCCAGCCGATCGCGCTGGCGTTTAAGCAGCTCGAAGCTGATGGGATCATCGTCTCAAAACTTCGCAGCGGTACTCGTGTCGCCACTTATTCACCCCTGGAAGCCTGGGATGCGTTGCAACTGCGGCTTGCCGTAGAGGAAAAAGCGATTTCCATCGTCTGTGCCAATGCCTCGGATCAAGATATTGATGACTTGACGGAATTTGCCCGGGAGGCTGACCGGGTTTATGACGATGAACTTATGCTGGAATATGATGATCGTTTTCATCTGGCGTTATGCCGGATATCGAAATCGGCAAGTCTGACCGGATACATGGAGAAAAACCTTGCGGTTTTCCGGGTCAAACAGATGCTGTGTCCGGGAATCTCATTTTTAAACCGCCTGCTTGCTCCAGTGGGTAAAGCCGGAGATTCCGCCCCGCAGCGCGGTCATGTACGTCTGCTCGAACTGATTAAAATGCGGAAAAGTGAGGAGGCCAGAAAAACACTGCTTGACCACGTCCGGCTTTGTGACATCTCGGCAATGATAGATGAGTGTGTGACACGCGGCACCATTCCCGCGGATTTCTGACGGGATACGTTTTCCGGCGTAATTACTTGAGCTTGTGTTTTGAATTCAACCAGTTCATCCCATAGAGTTTAACCCACTGAGAACATGTTATGAAAAAACAACCCTTCACCCTGATCGAACTGCTGGTCGTGATTGCGATCATCGCGATACTGGCTGCAATGCTGATGCCGGCGCTCTCCAAGGCGCGCGAGGCGGCAAAAAACACTAACTGCATCAACAACAAAAAAACCTCATTGCAATACATTCAGTTTTATGCGGATGATTCCAAGGGGATATTTTTCGTCCGTTCCGGAGCTACTGACAACCCCAAAAACAAAACCTGGACCTCCCGACTTGTCGAGTCGGGCTATGCCGACCACGGTATGATGCGCAATTTTATCTGTCCATCAATCGATCCCTTCGGCAATTTTGATGTTTCCAAGGATGGAGGACGCCAATATACTTTCGGCATGGTTCGTAACAATACTCAATGGAACCCCTATTATGGGGATGCACTGCAAATTGGCCCCACCGGAACCGACAACACCAGTGTGCTCTATTTCTCCCGTCTGAAAACGCCGTTGATGTTAATTACCGACAGCTATTACGCGGCTGGGAAAGAGCAGATTTTCGAGTGGTCAACCAAGAATACCAATGCGGCGGCGTTCTTTCACAGCAACCGCAGCACCATCGGCTGGACTGACGGCCACGTTTCCAACATGACCAATGTCGAAGTCAAAACAGAATCCGGCAATATTGTCATTTATTACTATGATTCCAACGGTATCGGTAAAAACATGTAATTACCAGGAGGACAGCTATGAAAAAACACACCTTCACCCTGATCGAACTGCTGGTCGTGATTGCGATCATCGCAATTCTGGCCGCAATGCTGATGCCGGCGCTCTCCAAGGCGCGCGAGGCGGCCAAGAACAGCACCTGCATCAACAACAAAAAAACCACATTACAATACATTCAATTTTATGCCGATGATGCCCGAGGGATATTTTTCGTCCGTTCCGGCAACAATGATGCACCTAAAAACTACACCTGGACATCTCGTCTCGTTGAGGGAAAATACGCAGATAACAGCATGATGCGGAACTTCATCTGTCCAACCATCGATCCCTTCGGCACTTTTGATGCATCCAAGGATCCAGGGCGTCAGTTCACTTTTGGAATGATACGAACTCATACCCAATGGCAGCCTTACTATGGAGATGCGCTGCAGGTCGGTCCCACCAACGTGAGTGGTACCAGTGTGCTCTATTTCTCCCGTCTGAAAACGCCGTTGATGTTCATCACCGACAGTTATTACGCGGCCGGAAAAGAGCAGATTTTCGAGTGGTCAACCAACGGAACCAACGCAGCGGCGTTCTTCCACAGCAACCGCAGCACCATCGGCTGGACCGACGGCCATGTTTCCAATATGACCAATATTGAAGTTAAAACGGAATCCGGTAATATTGTCACCAAGTATTACGATTCCAACGGTATCAGTAAGACCATGTAGTTCACCCGGTCAGCAAAAGGAGAAAACGATCGTGAAACTGCAATTATCAGCTATGTTTGCCGCCGGCGCCATGTTGCCGGCATTGTTCGCAGCCGAGACGACGCCGGTGCCGTTCGGTACGATCCCGCTCAACGGCGGCCGGATCGAACCGGTCCGGATGACGATGATCGAATCGAGCCCGGAACACCTGAACTTCTGTTTTGCGCACCAGTTCGAAGATGGTTCGATCTACCTGTCCCATTCAGCCGGCATTCATACCGTCACTGAATATGGCTGCCGCGACTATTCGCTCGACGGTGGCAAAACCTGGCAGCGCACCGATCCCGACTTCGGCGGCTTCAACGCCTATACTACCCGGGAAGGTGAAAAAGCCAATGTTTCCTGCTGGGCAGCCAATGTCTCAAACAAGCACAAGATCACCCGCAAAATTCTCTCGGCTGACGGTAAAAGCGTCCGCACGGAGACGTCGGAGATCACCCTGCCCTTCGAGGCAGATTTCCGGCTGCACCGCGACATTTGCAAGACCCGCGACGGCCGGTTGCTGCTGACCGGATACTGCATTCTCAAAGGCGAACCCAAACGCACCAGTTTCGTGATCGAGTCCAAAGACGACGGCAAAACCTGGAACTACCTCGCCACGCTGCTTCGTGACGAGGAGTCGAAAACCCCCGAAGGACCGAATGAAGCAGCGGTGATTGAGCTTGCCAACGGCGATCTGCTCGCAGTCGTCCGGGTCGGCGGCACCACTCCGTTGATTCAGCTGCGTTCGACCGACGGCGGTAAGAGCTGGCAGAACGAAGGCGAAATCGCCCCCTTCTGCGTTGCCCCCTCGATGCGGATCCTCGAAAACGGCGCGCTGCTGATCATCACCGGCCGGCCCAATCTCTACCTGCTGGTCGATTTCACCGGCACCGGCAAGAACTACCAGAAGGTGCAGCTTTACAATGGTTCCGGCAGCAGCTACGCCTCGGTGCTGGAAATTGCCCCCAATGAGATCATGGTTATCTATGATGAAAGCGATTTCGGCAGCTGGCGCAATCCCGGGATTTTCAGCCGGATTATGGCGATGACGCTCAAGGTCATCCGTGACGACAACGCCAAACTCAGTGGAGGCGGCGACTGGATTCGTTATTCGCCTGCCCTCGGCATGCTGCCGGAGCAGACCCGTCTCGCCATTCCCTCCAGTTACCAGCAGAAGGTCGCTCCGGAAGACCGGGAGGCGTGGTATGAATTGCGTTCGGTGCCGGAACGTCCGGGCAGCGTGCTTCACATGGTTCACCACGGCACCGGCAGCAAACAGAGCGGCACCCAGTGGGCGACCTTGAGAGTACCATTCTCGCGGGGAACTGATGCATTCAGTCTTGAAGCCGATCTCCGGGTTCTGGACGAAGGAGAAAAGCGTCCCCAGTTCGCGATCCGTTTCGGATTTGAGAGCAGTACCGGTTCGGGCTCGGACTTCGGCTGGGTGGCCTTCGGGCTCGATGGCATCTCCTACCGTGACGGCAAAAAAGTGAAAGTCGCGAAGTATCCCATCGGCACCAAGTTCCATAAGATTCGTCTCTCCGGAAGTCTCGCTTCCAAGCACTATTCGCTCTGGATCGACGGCGCGGAAAAACCGCTCTTCACCGTCCCGCTGGCTTATGACAAGGACGTGGTTCCCGGACTTTTCTTCGGTGACGGTTCGACCACGGTCTTCGGCTCCGCCGACCTCGCCGACATCGCCTGGAAGTATTCTGAATAATCTCTTTGTTCTCTCAGCCCCTTCCCCGGCGGGGATGGGGCTGACGAAGAGATAATTTCACGCGAAGCTGCCGTGACGCGACGGCAAAGCTTCGCTTTTTTTATTTGAATAATTGACAATATCCGCCGGTGGTGTTATCTTTAACCGGAGATAGCCGGGCCTCCAGCTCAGAGATTAGTGGCGGTACGAATATTCCGTTCCCCGGCAAAGTATCCCGGAATCAGGGAAACTTCCCCTGGTGGCGGTGGTTGAAACCGGTAAAAAAAAAGCGGGCGGCCCGGATGGTTGCTCCGCCTCATTCGGAGAATTATATGCACAATGGAGCTCCTGACTGCAGCGTGGTGCTTGCCGCCGGCAAGGGATCGCGCATGGGTTCGCCTGATATTCCCAAGGTCTGTTTCGAAATCGACGGCGTACCGGCGATCAACCGGGCCCTCGACCTCTACAACCACAGCGGCATACCCCGGCATCTCATCGTAGTCGGAACCCTTGCCGGCAAAGTGATCGAAACCGTGGGGAACGTCTATGCGAACACTGCATTCGTCTACCAGAAGGAACAGCTCGGTACCGCGAATGCATTGCGCTGCGTGTTCAATTCGCCCGGGCTCATCGCTGATGACGACGATCTGCTGGTCGTCGCCGGCGACCGGATCATCGATCGCAACACTCTCGAGCAACTCTTCGAACTTTACCGGGACTCCCGTGCCGACCTCGCTTTGCTCTCACTGAGTTGCCGCCCCGAATCCGGCCAGGGACGGGTGGTCTGCGATCCCAACGGCAATCCGGTGGCGGTGGTGGAGATGGCCGATATCCGCCAGCGGGCCGCTTACCGGGCGTTACGGAAACTGGCGACGAGCGGCAGTATTCCGGACTGTCAGGGTCTGCTGGCGCTGCTCACGGAGAAGTTCTTTGGTTTCAATGGTAAGATCAATCCGGACAAGGGGATGCGGGCGTTCGGCCGACTCTGGGAGCGCCTCAACGACGATTCGTGCATTACCGAAGCGGAACTCCTGGAACTGCTGCCGGAAAACAAATGTGACTTCGCCATTCCCTGGAGTCGCGGGACGCTCCGTTTCACCCCCGGCGAAGCGGCGGCAATTACCACCGGCAACACCTCGGTATACGTCGTCAAAGCCGGCCGACTGCGCGCCGCGCTCGGCAACCTTAACCGCGACAACGCCCAGCAGGAGGAATATCTCTCCGATCTGATCGCGCTGGTCGCCGGTTCCGGAGGCACGGTGCGCATGCTGGCGGTCGATGACCCGGCCCTGGTGCTCGGCTTCAACAACCCGGCCGAACTACTCGAAGTGGAGAACATCATCCGCAACGGTACTTCGCGTAACACCGGAGAGATCGACCCGGAACTGTTTCTGCCGCTCGCCAAATGGCAGCGGATTTTCCATGATGACAACTCGAGGCAACTCGACGAACTGCTTATGCAGATTTACGGAGATGTGCCCGACACCCGCCTCCGTCAGTGCGATGAGATCCGGCGCGTACTCGCTTGCGCCGCAACCGCCCTGCCCCCGGATGCGCCGGTGGGGATCGTGCGTTCCCCCGGCCGCCTCAACGTGATGGGTCGGCATGTCGACCATCAGGGCGGCAACTGCAATCTCATGACCATCGGCTTTGAAACCGTGATGGCGGTATCTCCACGCGACGACGACCGGGTGGTGCTGCGCCACTGTGATGAAGAGAGGTTTTCCCCGTGCGAGTTCAGCATCCGGGAGATGGTGGCCAGCCTTCCCTGGGAGGACTGGAATTCGGTTGTGAACAGTCCCCAGCTGGCGAGCATGATCGGGGAATACGGCGTCGACTGGTCCCACTACGTGAAGGCGGCGATCCTGCGCCTGCAGAAAAAATTTCCCGACCGGCCGCTGCGGGGAATGAATCTCACGGTCGGCGGAAACGTACCGATGGCGGCCGGCTTGAGCAGTTCGAGCAGCCTCGTCGTCGGCGCGGCGGAGGCGGCAGTGGCGGTAAATTCGCTGAAAACCTCCGCGTCCCAGCTGGTCAACCTCTGCGGCGAAGGCGAATGGTTCGTCGGTACCCGCGGCGGAGCCGCTGACCACGCGGCAGTGAAACTCGGCCGACGCGGCGGCGTCATCAAGGTGAAGTTTTTTGATTTCGCAGTGGAGGAGAGTGTGCCGTTTCCGGCGACTCATTCGATGCTGGTCTTTGACTCCGGAATCAAAGCGCGGAAATCCTCCGATGCGCGCGATCAGTTCAACCACCGGATCTCCTGTTACCGGCTCGGCTTCATGCTGCTCAAGAAGTTCTATCCGCAATACGCCGGGGTCATGCACTACCTGCGTGACGTAAATGTGCGGACTCTTAAAACACCGCTGTCCGGAATTTATCGGATGCTGCTGTCGCTTCCGGAATCGGCGACCCGGGATGAACTTCAGGCGCTGCTGCCGGAAGTTGATATCTCCACGGTGTGCGCCGACCACCGGGAACCGGCGAACGGACGCTATCCGATACGGGGAGTGGTAATGTTCGGGCTCTGCGAAATGGAGCGTTCCCGTCTCTATGCCGACGCTCTCAAACGCGGCGACATCGCCGCGATCGGGGAGATGATGCGTATTTCCCACGACGGGGACCGGGTGGTCTCCTACGATGCTGAATACCGCCCCGTTCCCTACGTCGCGGCGCTCGACAACTCCCGGCTGCTGGCTCTGCTCGACGATCTTGAGAGCGGAGATCCGGAACGGGTCCTGCGGGCGCAGCTTTTCCGGCAGGGCGGCGGCTACGCCTGCAGCATTCCGGAGATCGACCTGATGGTGGATACCGCCCTGCGCACACCGGGTGTCGCCGGTGCGCAGCTGGCCGGAGCCGGTCTCGGCGGCTGCATGATGGTGCTGGTGGAAAATCACGCGATCGACTCCCTCATCGCCAATGTCAAACAACGTTACTACGACCCGGCCGGGCTGACGCCGCGGGTGCTGGTGTGCAGTCCCATCGCCGGAGCGGGTTTTCTCAGAATACGTGCGGATCAATTTACGGGAGAATAGGCCATGGGTTCAAAAACCGTGCTCGTCACCGGCGGCGGTGGATTTCTCGGTTCCAGATTGTGCGAAAAGCTGCTGGAGAGCGGCAATGAGGTGATCTGTGTCGACAATTTCTACACCGGAGCCAAGCGCAACATCTACAAACTGCTCTCGAATCCCCGGTTCGAACTCATCCGTCACGACGTGACCTTCCCGCTTTACGTCGAAGCCAACGAGATCTACAATCTCGCCTGTCCGGCCTCCCCGATCCACTACCAGCGGGATCCGGTGCAGACAGTCAAAACCTGCGTGCACGGCGCGATCAACATGCTCGGGCTGGCCAAACGGCTCCGCGCGAAAATATTGCAGGCTTCGACCAGCGAAGTCTACGGCGATCCGGAGGTTCATCCGCAGGTTGAGGAGTATTGGGGCAATGTGAACCCGATCGGCCAGCGTTCCTGTTACGACGAAGGAAAACGCTGCGCCGAGACGCTCTTTTCCTGTTATCGGACGCAGTGCGCGCTGCCGGTGAAAATCGTCCGGATCTTCAACACCTACGGGCCGGGAATGCATCCCAATGACGGCCGGGTGGTCAGCAACTTCATTCTCCAGGCGCTGCGCGGCGAACCCCTGACCATCTACGGCGACGGCGGTCAGACCCGCAGTTTCTGCTACCGTGACGATCTCATCGATGCGATGATCAAAATGATGGCGACGCCGGACGAAGTGTGCGGACCGGTGAATATCGGCAATCCGGGAGAGTTCACCATTCTCGAACTGGCGGAACTGGTGCTGGAACTCACCAATTCGCGTTCGGAAATCATCCGGATGCCGCTGCCCGCCGACGATCCCAAACAGCGCCGCCCGGACATCACCCGGGCCAAGGCGCTGCTGAACTGGGAACCCACCACTCCGTTGCGGGTCGGTCTGGCCAAGACCATCGACTATTTCGACGATCTGCTCAAAAACGATCCGGAGTTCTGCCGCAGCTGAGCAGGATATCCGGCGAGAAGTTGCTCCGCCAGGCATATACATACCGAAAAGGCGTCCCCGGGCACCGGGGACGCCTTTTCAGTGTCGGTCTCTTGGTACGGCGGTAAACTTACGTGTGGTAATCGGCGTTGATCTTCACATATTCGTAGGAGACGTCGCTGGTCCAGACCCAGTATTCACCATCACCGGCATGGAAGTCGACGTTGATGGTAAACTCCCGGCGGGAAACAATTCCCACCAGCTCCGATTCCGGGATCCCGGAATCGCCACCCGCAGTGACCACCGGCACATCATCGTAGAAGACGTCACACTTCTCCGGATCGAAGACCGCTCCGGAATATCCAAGCGCCGCCACCACCCGCCCCCAGTTGGGGTCGTTGCCGAACCAGGCGGTTTTACACAGCAGTGAATTTGCCACCGCCTCCGCAGCAAGTCTGGCATCCTCCCGGCTGGCGGCATGGCGGATATTTATGGTGACCAGTTTGGTGGCGCCTTCGCCGTCGGCGACCATGCGCCGGGCAAGATTCTGCATCACCGCGAGCAACGCTTCACGGAAAATCTCCGTCTCGGCCTCTCCGGGATGGAGTTCGACTCCGGAACGACCGTTTGCCATCAGCAGCAGCGTGTCATTGGTGCTCATGTCGCCGTCAACCGTAATCCGGTTGAAGGAGTCCCGCGCATTGGCCGCAAGCAGTTCCCCCAGCAGCGCGTTGTCGATCGCCGCATCGGTCGTTACAAAGCAAAGCATCGTGGCGTGCGGAGCCGTCAGATTGGGATCGATCATCCCCGCTCCCTTGGTCATCGCCCCGATGGTCACCCGCCGTCCCCGCAGTTCCAGCTGCACGGAAACACTCTTGGGCACGGTGTCGGTGGTCATGATCGCCCGGGCGGCGGCTGCCCCACCGGTGGCGGAAAGTTCGTTCGCGGCCAGTTCAACTCCTTTTTCGATCAACTGCATCGACAGCTGCACCCCGATTCGACCGGTCGAAGCCACCAGCACCTCCCCGGCGGGAATACCCAGTCTGGATGCCACGATTTCACAGCTGCGGCGGGCATTGGCAAGCCCGGCGGCGCCGGTACAGGCATTCGCATTGCCGCTGTTGATCGCGACCGCGCGGAGTTTTCCCCCGGCAAGTACGCGTTCCCGACCGAGCAGCACCGGCGCGGCGGCAAAGGTACAGCTGGTGAAAACTCCGGAGAAATTCGCCGGAGTTTCCGAACAAAGCAGTGCAAAATCCGGCGCCCCGCTCTTCTTGAACCCCGCGACCACTCCGGCAGCGAGAAATCCCGGCACATCCGTGACACTGCCGTTTTCATTCAGGTTGAATTTATTCATTCCACGGCTCCTCCCGAGGTTGCCTTGACGTTGATGGCGATGCCGCCGCGCGGCCGGAACCTGCCGATCACTTCGGCACGCCGCGGCGCACAGGCCGCGACCACCGCATCCAGAATGGTATTGACCGCCTCTTCGTGAAAGGTGTTGCAGTTCCGAAACGAATAGAGGTAGAGTTTCAGCGACTTGCTCTCAATACACAATTTGTCCGGCACATAGCGCACCACAATGTGACCGAAATCGGGCTGACCGGTCACCGGACAGAGTGAGGTAAATTCCGGACAATCAAACTCAATCACGTAATCGCGATTGCTGTAAAGATTGTCGAAACTCTCCAGTTTGGCCTCCGAAGGATGGCGCGGATAACGCCGTTCCGACGCCGAAAGCAGCGTAAGTTTCTCAAACCGCTTTTCCGCAAAATCTTTGTCCATAGAAGTTGTTTCCTGATCTTATCGCCGCCCCGCCGCACAATCCGGCCGACAGCACTTCATAATATAGCACACCGGAGGAACTTTTTCGAACCCGGCCATAAAAAACGGCGGCACGTCAGTTACGCGCCGCCGTCGATGCGCGCTCACCGTCAGGCCAGCGTCTCCAGCCGGAAAGTGTATTCACGTTCGTTTCCGGTTCTGGAACCGACCTCGAAGACACATCCACTGCCGCCGGTGATCGCAGAAGCTGATTCCCAGACCCCGAACTCAACTCCGACCAGATCAAGCAGTGTTCCGGAGGAATCGCGCAACGCCAGTGCAAGTTCGCCGGAATCAACCGCCAGCGCCGTCTCCTCATCCGCGCGCCAGCGCAACGTCGAATCGACCGCCGGAGCAATGTCAAAGCTGTCAAACGGATCGCTGGCATCCAGCACCCCCGTCAACAGCTTATCCCCCGTCGCCGCCACGGCAACCGGCGTCCAGGCCTCGGCCGCAACCGGCTCCGGTTCCGGAGCAAAGGTCGCATTCACGTTGAGCGAATAGGCTCCGCCGTTCCCCTTGGACGCACTGGGAGCGGTAATCTTGGCGAAATAAGTACCTTCGTCAAGCGAAAGCGTCATGGATTTACTGGTGGTCTTGGAACTCAGCGACACCGATTTTACCGCCTTGAGCTTGCCCTTGCTGGTCAACGAATAAACCGTGAGCTTCAACTTCGACCCGTCGCCGGAGAAGTTGAACGAACAGCTCTCCACTCCCGAAGCAATTTCGATCTTCCGATAATCGGTGTCATCGCCGAAACCTACAAAACCGTCGCTGATGCCGAAACCGGTGCTCTTACGATCCAGTTCGTAGGCATAGATCGACTGATCGCTGATCTTCTGCCAGTCATCGTCGGCATTGTCGAGCACCCAGTTGTCAAGACGCTCGAAGTCGAGCGAATAGGCCACATTGCGACCCGATGACGCACTCTTGGCACTCACCGAGACGTAGTATTCCACTCCCTCCTCAAGCAGCAGACCGGAAAGAACCTTGGAGGTTTCAACCACCACCCCCTTCTTTTTCTGCGAAACGGTCAGCGTCTTTTTCTTCTTGAGCTTGCCGGTCTTCGAACTCAGCTCCCATACCGTCACCACCGCGGATCCGGCAAAGGCGCCGTCAATTGTCAGCGAATAACTGCCGGTCCCGTCCAGCACCAGCCGGCGGTAATCGATCGAATCCCCGAAACCGACCCATTCATCCGCGACCGGAGTATCGACCGACAACACCGGCACCGCCGCCGCCTCAAGCGTCTGCCAGTTGTCGTCACGCTGCTGGTTCGCGTGGCTGAAAACCGAACCGCCGAGCTGGAAATAATATTCGCTCGCCCGCTTGCCCTTGCTGCTGTCACTGATCTCAACCGTATAAACCCCAGCTTCAAACAGTTTTTCACTGCCTTTGATCACCCCGTTCTTGATCGTCCAGGAGGCGGCCCGCTTGCCGCGATCGTTGTAGATCGTGATCTTGCCGTTGAGGATGCCGAACTCACCGACCGGCATGTAGGAACCAAGCGAAATGGAAATTCCTGCGAACTGGTCGCTGCGATCATCACCCAGACCAACCGCACCGCTGAACATGCCGCTCCCGGTGTCGTAATAGTCCGGATGGATGTTGTCCACCTCGTGAACGAGCGTGTCGCTCATATTGCCCGCCGCATCGATGGAACGGAAGTAGTAGAGGCCGTTCTTATCCACCGAAATCGGCCCGTTGTAACGGGTGAAATGGAATCCATCAGTGGAGTATTCGTAGATCACCGCATCCGCCGGATACTCGACCTGAAGCTGCACCGTCCCATCGGTGGCCAGATCCGTACTCTGAACCACATTGGGCAGCCACGGCGCCACCCGGTCGATGTTGGCAACAGTGTATTCACTCAAACTCGTCACGCCGGAAACAGTTGTTCCCCGGAAAATGATGTCACCATTCTCCTTCATTTCCACGCCGGCGTTTTCATCGTATTCGAACCATTCGCGGCCGTTGAAGGAGTATTCGCGCACCACCGCATCGGTGGCAAAGAGCGCATAAACCGTCACATCCTGGTTGGTCGGATCCTCAGTGGAGGCGTAAACCCAGGGTTCGGCCGGAACGGTGCGGTTGATGTTGGAAACCTCAATGGTGGAAATTTCACTCCAGTTGCCGGCCGCATCGGAAGCGCGGAAGTAGACCGTGCCGTTGCCGCTCATCACCACCCCGGAGTTGGCATTGTAGTTGCGCCAGTGCAATCCGTCGAGCGAATATTGCCGCCGGGTGGAATCCGAGGAGAACTCCGCGGTGATCACGACATTTTCCGCCGTCGGCGCCGAGGTGGAAGGCGTGATGACCGGAGTCATCGGCGGCAGCCGGTCGATGTTGGAAACAACGTATCTGACCACTTCACTGCTGGCGCCGTTGGCATTGAATGCGCGGAAATAGACCGTACCGTTGGCGCTCATCACCACCCCGCCGGTGTAGTCGAACCAGTCGGCGCCGTTGAAGGAATATTGCCGGATCTCCGCAGTCTCCGGATAGATCGCCGTCAAGGTCACGTCCTGGTTGGTCATGGATTCGATGTCGGCGTAAACGCGCGGTGCATCCGGAACCGATTTATCGATGTTCTCCACCAGATAGGCAACCGTATCACTGGCGTTGCCGGCCTCGTCAAAAGCGCGGAAATAGACCACTCCGTTGGCGGTGACCTGCACCCCGGCATCAAGGTAGCTCTTCCAGTTGAAGCCGTCCAGTGAATACTGGCGAACGGAACTGTCAGCGGAAAATTCCGCAGTCAACACCACATTCTTGCTGGTAAGTTCGGTGGTCGATGGGGTTATCACCGGGTTGTCCGGCGGCACCCGGTCGATGTTGGTGACATCGTATTTCATGTCATCGAGCACCTCGCCCTCCTGATTCAGCGAGCGGAAATAAACCGTACGGTTGTCGATAACCTCGATTCCGCCGCTGAGAGGATAATTGAACCAGGTCTCGCCGTCAAATGAATAGAGCTTTTCGGTAGCTCCGCTGGAGTAGTAAGCGTTCAGCGTCACATTGCCGTTGGTGGGCTTGGTGATGTCCGCCACCACATAGCCGCCCACCGGACCGTCGAATGGACGCAGGGAACCGGTTTCAAAGGCAACCACGGTGATCGCGATGATTTCCCGGTTGGCGCCGCTGTAATTGTAGGTGCCTCCCCAGGTCATGCGCTGACCGCTTTTGTAGGTGTCGTCAAAAATGATTTCCCGGGTACTTTCGTTGTATCCGTAACCGACCATGGAATGTCCGTCGATCTGAATGATAACCCCACGTCCGGCGTCTATCTCCGCCATGTAGTCTTCAAAAGTGAAGTCGCCACTGTAACCACTGTAGGTGTCAACTACAAAGTTGCCGGTATACTCGGCATCGAGCAGATACCCGCAATATTCGGCATAGAGAGAAAGGCCGTAAGTAAGTTCAGCGTATCTGGCGTCAATGGTACGGCTGACATCGCCGGAGGAGATGGTCAGCGTGTCATTCCAGTCAAGTACATCCGCCAGTGTCACGTCAAAGTAGTAAGTGGTGCTGTAATCCTCGTTGCCGCGCCAGTATTGATTGGTACCGAGGAAATCGGCGATACAACTCCAGTCAGAGGTCGAAAACACGGTGCCGCCGTCGACAAAGGAATACTGCAGCTCATGTTCCGGAGTGACATCGAAGTAGTTCGATACATGGGTGCGGTTGGCCGTGGTCGATCCCATCAGCGTGTCGAAGGAGTTCATGTTGGAGGGATCGCCGTCAAGCCCGCGGGAATTGAGTTCCACCGTACCATTGAAAAGGTTGGTCACATCATATCCGAGATATCCGTAGAGATCGTAATATCCCAGCAACATGCCGATCGCGGTGGCAGTACAGCCGTACATGTATTCGGCCTGCGGCATGATGTATGGCAGCATCACATCGGCGCCGGCGGAGACCGTCACAGCCGGAGTGGCGGCGGCGGCGGAAACCGAAATGTTCAACGCGGCGTCAGAAGTAACATCATAAATGTAGTCGATCATGATCTCTGGCCCCCCAAATAGTGTGCTCAACGTTCTATCATTGATGAAAAACACAAAACAAAGGTCGAAATATCGAATTCCAACATCTCTTCTGTGCTCTCCAGTACCTGAACATCTCCCGGTGAAATCTCCGACCTCCCGCCGGGTCAACGCTTACCCGCACTTTTCGAACCAACGGCCGGACAGTACGCTACGTCCAATTATCCGACCTCCCGCCGGGCCAACGCTTACCCACACTTTTCAAACAACCGGCCGGACAGTACGCCACGTCCAATTATCCGACCTCCCGTCGAAACGACGTTCCCGGAGCGACGTGATCCCCCGGAATGATTGAATCATAGCCGTAGACAGAAGGTTTTACGGATGTGCGCACAATAACGCCGCACCGTCATCCGAACCCGGATTCGACTCCTGACAACAAATTTCCGAATCGGTTCGCCGACGGACACACACAGCTCCGTGAAATGCGCCGTCGCAGTGTTGACAATGTACTTAATTACCGGCGTCTCCGCAGGGAGTACGGAGAACCAGCTGCCGATAAACGGCTCCGGCATCGGCAGGCACAACGAAAAATCATCCACTGGAGGCGTCAACAACCCGCAGAGCACGAAACAACGACCCCCGTCGCCGCCAACCAGCCAGCGATAAGCGCCGTCAATACGCCCGAACGCGGAAATCTGAAATCCTTCCAGCATGAGTGATTCGCCCGCCCCTGCTGCTCTCCGCCGCCGAAGGATCCGGCGGCAATCGGGAACTTACTGTTCGTTCTTCTTGAGAACCCCGGCCTCGACCAGCTTGTCGATCAGCTGCTGCATGGAATTGAAGGCCCCGAGGAACCCCTGCGGCGGCATGATGACCCGGAAATTGGGCTGTACTTCAGGAGCCTTGCCGTCCTCGGTCGGCTGAAGCGATACGAAGTCAAAACGCACCATGCCGCCAGCAAAATGAATCTGCCCAATACCGTCCGCGAAAAACTCTTTCTTGTCCGCCATCCTTTACCTCCTTTGGCTATGATTGATGGTTGGATTGCGCCGAGGCCTCCGACACCGCGCCGGAGGCTTGCACAGCATACAATATAGCGCAAACGCTGGCTTGTCAATGTCGGAATAAATATTTTTTCCGGGTATATCGCCACCCGGGCGTCCGGGACGGACGGAAACGGCGCCGAGAGAAGCGTTTTCTCCGGCGCCGGGCAGATTGTTTTCCCTGTACGACTCAGCGGATGGAGTCGTTGAGCATCCGCATGCGGTCGAGCTGCGATTCGATCGATGCGGTCAGCTTGAACTGATTGCGGCAACGGTCGAGATTCTGCCCCGGCCGGTGGGTCTTGAAATAGATGTCACCTTCAAGATAGTCGGTCAGGAACCGGATTCCGATCTCCATTGTGATCAGTTTGCCGGCAAAGGGCAGCAGAGATTTCTCCTCGGGATTGAGGAACTTCCCGGCGGTCGAGAGATAGCCGCGCAGCAGCGCCTCGAAGACCTCGAAGCGCATGAACACCTTGTCGAGGTCGCGTTCATCTTCAGCGGCGGGATTGGTGCCGCTTCTCACCATATCTCCGAAATCATAATGCGGCAGTCCCGGCATCGCGGTATCGAGATCGATCACACAGATTCCGGTACCGGTTTCGTCGTCGAGCAGCACATTATTGAGTTTGGTATCATTGTGGGTGGTACGTTCGATCAGCCGTCCTTCGGCCTGCAGCTTGATCAGCAGGCCGCATTCACCGGCGCGCGCCCGGACGAAATCGAGTTCGGCTTCCACTTCGCGGCGGCGCCCCTGCGAATCGGCGGCGGCGGCGCGCTCCAACGCGGCCAGCCGGGCCGGGGTGTTGTGGAAATCCGGAATCGTCTCCACCAGCCGAACCGGCAGATCGGCGAGATCGTTCTGGAAGCCGCCGAACGCCGCCGCCGCCTGAAACGCCTGCTCCGGCGTCCGGATGATGTCATAGGTGCGCGCCCCGTCCACGAAAATATACGCCCGAAAGAAATTTCCGGCCGCATCCCGGAAAAACGGACGCCCATCCGCAGCCCGCAGCAATTCCAGCGTGCGGCGACGACAGGAGGGATCGCGCCGCTTTTCTGCGGCGATTTTACCGGCGATATGGGTGGTGACGGCAAGAAAATTCTCCATCAGCGCTTCCGGTTCGCGGAATACGTTGGTGTTCAAGCGCTGAAAGATGTATTTCTCCTCCCGGCCGCCCCGTACAACCGTCGCCAGCAACGTGTCATTGATATGACCGGTTCCGTACGGAACCGCGGAAACAAAGCCGTCGGCAACCCCGAATGCGGCCGCAATCTCGGCGGGATCGTAATTCATGGCCAAAACCTCCTTGCACTTTTTCATACTCCGCCCCACCGGTTCCGGAGGCGGCAGAGACAACCTGAACCGATTCAGTTGATAAATATAGCCGCACCCGCGCTTTTTCCAATAGAATATTCCGCAACACCTATGGACTTTTACACATTGCAGGTGTATATTTATCCCGACGGCGCGGAGGGAAACCGCGATTGCCGCCGGTCGCACCCCGGCGAAACAACCGTTTTATCGGGAGACGGAGTTGTAAAATGAGCGGAACGGCATTCGATCTTTTTCTCAGTGAGGAGGTACAGGCGCTGCTGGATGATTTTGCGGCGCTGCTGGATATCCGGGTGACCTTCTTTTCCGCCGACGGCGTCAGGGTATGTCGCGGCAAAGCGATGCGCAATTGTGAATTCTGCCGGATCATCCAGGAGGAACTCGGGGAGTTCGAAGCCTGCCAGTCGCTTGATTTCGACAAGCAGCGGGAGGTGGCAGAAAAGTGCGAAGTGCTCTCCTACCGTTGCCATGCCGGACTTTACGAGGGGATCTCGCCGGTGTGCATCCGCGGTCGGCTCGCGGGTTTTCTGATGATCGGTCAGTACCGGGTCGGCGATGAACCCCCGACCGAGGCACTGGAACGTTGTGAGGATGCCTCCCGGCGGCAGCGACTGCTCGCCGCTTTTGAGGAACTGCCGAAGTTCACTCCGGAAAAACTCCAGAGCATCCTCGGGCTTTTCCGCACCCTGATCGACTACATCGCCGTGCGCGAACTCGCCGTCGTCCAGTGCGACCGGCTGCGTCTCGAAATCGATCACTATATAGAAAAACACGGCGACGGCGACATCCGATTGCCCGAGATGGCGAAAAAACTCGGTCGCAGCGTTTCGACCATCTCCCAGTTTCTGCGCCGCAACCACCACACCACCTTCAAGGAGCTGGTGACCGAACATCGGCTGCACCGCGCCGAACAATTCTGGATCGAACACCCAGAAGCCACCGTTGCCGAGGCGGCATTCGCCGCCGGTTTCACCGATCAGTTCTACTTCTCGCGGGTATTCCGCCGTCACCGCGGCATCTCTCCGGGGACATTCCGTGAAAAACTCCGCCGCAAGGAGGGGCAGGCTCCGCGCAGCTGATCATTTTCATGGAAGAATCTTCATAGATAACGCACTATTATTCATAAAAGGCAACTTGTTTTGTTCATATCCTGAAACTATCTTATTGCGGAATCACTTGAAATCGTGCTTTTTGCAAGGATCAGAGACAGAATATGAAAAACCTGCGTTTCCGACAAATCCATCTTGATTTCCACACTGCCCCGCAGATCACCGGAATCGGTGAGAAATTTGACAAAAAAGCGTGGCAGGAACGCCTGCGGGAAGCTCACGTCAATTCAATAACCTGCTTTTCCTGCTGCCACCACGGCTACAGCTACCACCCGACGAAGGTCGGCAGAATGCATCCCCATCTGAAGTTCAACCTCCTGCGATCCCAGATGGACGCCTGCAAAGAGATCGACATCAACGTCCCGATCTACCTCACCGCCGGGTTCAGCGACCTCGCCGCCGAACTTCATCCGGAATGGCGCGCACTCGATTTCCAGGGCAGATTCATGGGCGGCAGCCCCACTCCTCTCACTCCGGGTTTCCGGAAATTGTGTTTCAATTCTCCCTACCTCGACTTCCTCTGCGACCTGATCAGCGAGGCGGTGACGATGTTTCCGGAGGCCGACGGGGTTTTTCTCGACATCATTTATCAGGGCCAATGCTGCTGTGACAACTGCATGCGGGGAATGCTCGCGGATTCTCTCAATCCGGAATCCGAGGCCGACCGCATCGCCTACGGCCGCAAAGTGTTGCTCAACTACTACCGGCGCGCTACCGAGGCGGTGAAATCGATCGCGCCGGAAATGCCGGTGTTTCACAACTCCGGCCACGTCACCATCGGCGACACCGATATTCTCAAATATTTCTCCCATCTCGAACTCGAATCCCTGCCGACCGGCGGCTGGGGTTATGACCACTACCCGATGTCGGCGGCCTACAGCCGGAAACTCGGAATGGAATTTCTCGGCATGACCGGTAAATTCCACACCACCTGGGGAGAATTCGGCGGGATCAAACATCCGAACGCCCTGCGTTACGAATGCGCGGCGATGATCGCCAGCGGCTCAAAATGCAGCGTCGGCGATCAGCTCCACCCCTCCGGCGCGCTGGACGCATCCACCTATGCGGCGATCGGCGCCGCCTACCGGGAGGTGGAAGCCCGGGAGGCGTGGTGTGACAACGTCAGTTCGGCTGCGGAGATCGCCATTCTTGCGGCGGCGGCGACCATTCCCGGCGGAGCCCGGGAGTGTCCCGGTGATGTCGGAGCCTCGCGCATGCTGCTCGAATCGCACCTGCCCTTCGACATCGTCGATCGCCGGATGGATTTCTCCGCCTATCCGGTGCTGCTGCTCCCGGATGGAGCGATGGTTGATGATGAACTTGACGCGAAAATCAACGCATACCTTGCCTCCGGAGGCAAGTTGATCTGCGCTGGAGCCACCGCATTTGACGGAGAGGGGAACCCCCGGTTCGGGCTTGATCTTGAGCACGGCGGCAAATCGCCATTCTCGCCTGATTACATTCTCGCCGCGCCGGCTGTTGCGCCTGATTTCGCCCACACTCCCTTCGTGATGTACCTGCCGTCCGAACGCATCCGGGTGCGTTCCGGTCAATCGCTCGGCGAAATCTACGATCCCTGGTTCAACCGCACCTTTGAACACTTCTGCAGTCACCAGCACGCACCGTTCCAAAATGAACCCTCCGGCTGGCAGGCGGGCGTCGCCACCGACCGGGTGCTCTACTTTGCGCACGACATCTTCACGCTCTACCGCGCCTATGGAGCCGTAGTGTTGAAAACATTCGTGATGAACGCGGTCAAGAATTTCCTCGGGAACGAAATCCAGATCCGGACCAGCCTCCCCTCCCAGGGAAGGATCACCTGGATGCGGCAGACGGATGAAAACCGGGATGTCATCCATCTGCTCTACGCCAATACGATCCTGCGCGGAGGACAGCTGCAACTTTCCGGCGGCACCCTCAATTCGCGTGGAGCCGTCGAGGTCATCGAAGATCTCAACGATCTCTTCAATGTGAAATTGAGCCTGCGTATCCGGCGGCCGGTGCGGGAAGTCACCCTTGAGCCCGAAGGTGTAAGCATCGATTTCATCACTGATGAGTCCGGACGGCTCAACCTGACGGTTCCGAAGCTCAACTGCCACCAGATGGTGGTGCTGCACTACTGAGGGATAGCGGCGGAAACGCTTTTCCGGGTACCCGAACTCCCGCCCTTCCGCCCAGTCAGGCCGGCGAGGCGGGAGCTTGGATTATGGTTTCAGTTTCACCAGCGCCGGATGCCGGGGAACGGCGGGGCGAACCGGTCGTGATTGCTGATCGCGGTCTCCTCGTCGATCAGATTGAAGCCTTTGCTCTTGCGGCTGGTTGCATTGACCCCCTGAACGTCGTAGAGGACCTGCCAGGCGTTCCAGGCGGCGAACTTGTCTTCCCGTTGTTTGAGGATGTCATGAAGTTCCGCTCCGCTTCCCTGTTCCAGAATTGATATCCCGACATCGCGCCATCCGTAGGCCGCGTCGGGACGGTCGCAGCCGTCGCCGTAGGCCGCGAACAACTTGTAAAGTGCGTTTTTCGAACGCAGTCGCCGCGGATAATCCATCAACGGCGACAAGTGGCGGATGTAACCGGCCGCCTTGAGCTGAACCTCCCAGTCCGGACAACTCTCAATCAATGCGCACAGCGCCTCAATCAGCCGGATCTGCTGTTCCCGGCTGAGCTGCATCCTCATTCCGACCGCCTGTTCGATCAGTGACGCCCGCACAATCGTATCTTCGCCGGCATCGTTGATCCGCGCCAGCAGCAGTTCATTTATGGCGTCCGCTTCCGTGGGATCGACCAGCTTGTGGATCACCAGTTTGTAGAGCCCCTGCCCCGCCGTGAGTCTGACCATCGGGTTGTCGTTCGACAACCCGGCCTTCAGAACCGGCATTGCCGCCGCACCGCATCCCTTTGCCGCATCAACCACCGTCATCCGGAGCTGAAACTCTCCGGGATTCCGGCCGACCGCTTCAAGCAATTTTCCCATCGACTCCGGGCGGTTCACCCGTCCCAATCCCAGCGCCGCCGCAATGCGCACACTGGATTCGGAATCCTCCAAGCCCTGCTCCAGCACCGGAATCAACTTCGCATCTTCGGCAGCCAGGCTCGCCAGCGCTCCATACGCCGCCCGGCGCACCAGTACCGCCGGATCATCAGTCATGGCGGTTACCGCTGCCGCCGGAACCCTGATTTTTCCGGCGGCAACCTGTCGCAGCGTCTCAGCGCGTACCCGCCAGTCAGCATCATTCAACGTGGAGGCGGAAAGTTCCCGACGGGTATAGGCTTCGATACCGTTTTTGGCCCAGGTGATCACCGCAATCGGCGACACCCCCTTTTCCCGGTAGGGTTTCCATCCGGGATCGTGAGGATTGACTGTCCGGACGGTCAGCTTGATCGGCGTACCTTCCGTCAGTTCCAGCAGCCGGTCGAGCGTTCGCCGCTGGGCGGCGGTATCTCCCAGCTGCACCCAGAACTCATCGACGATGCCTTCGTCGATCCACTTTTCGAACTCCAGACGAATCTTGCCGGTACCGCGAATCGGCATTGCCCACCACGGCTGAACATATTCCGGTGCTTCCGCATCCAGAATCATCGACAGTTTCTTTCCTTCCCGGCGCAGTTCCGCAGCCAGTTCGCGCAGAAAAACGGTGATGAAATGGCCCCGGCATTCGTACCAGTATTCCGCCTGTTCCGGAGTGAGTTTCGCCCGCCGCAGATCCACATCCGGATAGCGCTTTTCGAACATTTCCACCACTTCCGGCTCAAAACCGAACTCGTGTTCATAGTGTATCGCAAAGTTTTCCACATAGGTGTAGAAGTTGATCCCATCATACCCGTCCCGCCGGAGGATCTCCATGAAATGGTCAATCACCGCCCGGCGCGCTTCCGGTATCGTGAAGGATATCGGTCCCGGCGCCCGCCGTTCCCCCCACCGGTCGGTACCGACCCACTCCGGATGATCCGCCCGGAGTTTAAACTCAAAACGGTATCCCGCCGAAGCGTCCGGCTGCAATCCGAATTCCAGCAGCCCGGTGTAGAAAAAGGCTTCCATCCCGTGGCGCTTTGCCGCTTCCACCGCGAGACGGTCAAGCGACTTCTCCTCCGTCAGCTTCACCAGCCAGCGAGTCCACTCCCAGCTCGTCGGCGAAAGCACCCGGTCAACCCGGTTTTCACTCCAGTTGCCGATCGCCCGCCAGTAAAGCCGCCGGATCCCGTAAGTACCGGAGGTGTAGTCCATCATCGCATCCAGCGTCGCCGCCGAAT
>CAKUKT010000007.1 GCA_934663655.1 uncultured Victivallaceae bacterium | reverse complement strand
CCGCACCTGGATTTACAACGAGATCTCCCGTCGTTACACGGAGATCGACATGGAGTTCTTCACCCCCGCCGCGCTGAGTCGCCAGGCGGTCTCCAACCGTCAGGCCTCGATTGCCGATCCGGATTTCGACGGATCCGAATTGATTGAGGAGATCTCCGCGCACAACCGCAAGTCGCTGGAACTCTACGAAAAGCTTCTCGGTGCCGGGGTCTGTCGCGAACAGGCGCGCGGAGTTCTGCCGCAGAATATGATGGTCACCTTCTGGGGGACGGTCGATCTCGCGAATCTGCTGCACTTCCTGGAACTGCGCGACAGCGATCACGCGCAGGAGGAGATCCGCGAATACGCGCGGGCAATCAAAAAGCTGATCAAACCGATCATCCCCAATGTCGCTGCCTATTTTGAGAAGCGGGGTCAGGAGTGGTAACCGTTGCGCTGACGCTTGGCGATCCCGCCGGAATCGGTCCTGAGCTGTGCGTCCGGGCGGTCGGCGCAGCTGCTTTTGCCGCGCAGGCGCGTTTCGTTATCTACGGTCCGGAGTCGGTCTGGCGCGAAGCGATGAGCCGGTTCGGCACCGGGAACGAGAAAGAGGTCGCAGTGGTGTCGCCGCGCGATCTTGCGCCCGGGAAGTTCACTTTCGGCGAGGCAGCCGCGGTATGTGGTCTTGCCGCCTACGACGCCCTGACCGCAGCCACGCTGGATGCGATTGCCGGTCGAGTGGATGCTCTGGTGACCGCGCCGATGAATGAATAGCCTTTACCGGCCATACCGAACGGATTGCCGAGTTGTGCAACTGCAACGATTTTGCGATGATGCAGTCCGCGGGAAATCTGCGGTTTGCGTTTGTAACCACTCATATCGCGCTGCGTGAAGTTCCGGACGCGGTGACACCGGAACGGATATTCCGGGTGGGCTCGCTGCTTGCCGCCGCAATCCGAGCCGAGGGCATCAAATCGCCGCGTCTTGCCGCAGCGGCGCTGAACCCCCATGCCGGTGAAAACGGCTGCATGGGCAGCGAGGATGAGACAGTGGTGAAACCGGCGCTCGCACGTCTGAATGCGTCCGGCATCGATATCGCCGGACCGTTTCCGCCGGATGTGTTGTTTGTGGAGAGGATCCGGAGCGGTTATGATGGTCTGCTGTCGCTTTATCACGATCAGGGGCACATTCCGTTCAAGATGCTCGCGTTCGATCGCGGCGTCAACTCCACGCTGGGATTGCCGATCATCCGGACCAGTCCGGATCACGGCACCGCCTGTGACATCGCCTGGCGCGGTGTTGCCGATACCGGGAGTTTTTTTGCGGCGATTGCGCTTGCGATTCGCCGTGCCTCCGGCAGAAGCGGAACGATTATTTAAACGCGCTTTTACCGTCGGACGGAGGAGCGTGGTGAATCGCAAGCGGCAGCCGGCGAGTGAACCAATCTGGAGGTGGAGATGTACAGCAAACTGAAAAAAGAGTGTCTGGAAGCCAATAAGATGCTGCCGAAACTGGGGCTGGTGCTCTATACATTCGGCAATGTGAGTTGCGCCGACCGGGCGGAAGGGGTGTTCGCGATCAAGCCGTCCGGAGTGAATTACGAGCGGCTTTCGGAATCGGATATTGTCGTGCTCGATTTCGACGGCAATGTGGTGGATGGCAAGTTGCGGCCATCGAGTGACACGCCGACCCACGCGGTTCTGTATCGCCAATATCCGTGCATCGGCGGGATTGTCCATACCCATTCGCTCTTTGCGACCTCCTGGGCGCAGGCGCGGCGTCCGATACCGGTTTACGGAACCACCCATGCCGATCATTTGCCGGTGGCGGTGCCGTGCACCCCGTGGATGGATGACGACAGAATCCGGCGCGATTATGAGGCTGAAACCGGACGGCAGATTATCGATTGCTTTGCTTCCGAAGGATTGTCTCCGGAGATCGTCGAGATGGTGCTGGTCGGCGGACACGGTCCGTTTACCTGGGGCAAGGATGCGGCCCGGGCGGTCTACAATGCCCGGGTGCTGGAGGAGCTCGCTCACATGGCGCTGCTCACCGAACGGGTGAACGAAAACGCGGCGGTACTTAAACAGTCGATAATCGATAAACACTTCAACCGCAAGCATGGCAAGGGGGCCTATTATGGACAGAAATAAGATCTATTTCATCACCGGAAGTCAGAACCTTTATGGAGAAGACGCTCTTCGCGCCGTTGCCGTCAATTCCCGGACGATTGTTGACGAACTCAACGCCTCCGGACGGCTTTCGGCCGAAGTGGTGTGGCAGCCGACGGTGCGCAATCAGAATGAGATTGTCCAGGCGATCCGGAACGCGAATAACGATGATGAATGCGCCGGGGTGATCACCTGGATGCACACCTTCAGTCCGGCCAAAATGTGGATCAACGGTCTGCGGCTGCTTCAGAAGCCGCTGCTCCATTTCGCCACCCAGGCGAATCGGCTGCTGCCCTGGGAGAGCATCGACATGGATTTCATGAATCTCAACCAGGCGGCGCACGGAGACCGGGAGTTTGGTTTCATCTGTTCGCGGCTGAAGCTCCCGCGCAAGGTGGTGGCCGGATATCGCGACGATCCGCGGGTGCTGGAAGAGATTGACTCCTGGATGCGGGCCGCGGCGGGATGGCGGGAGGCACAGACGCTGCGCGTCGCCCGCATCGGCGACAATATGCGCGAAGTCGCGGTGACCGAGGGTGACAAGGTGGCGGCGCAAATTCAGTTCGGCTTTGCGGTCAACACCTATGCAGTGGGAGATCTGGTCGGCTGCATCGCGGAAGTTTCCGATGCGGACGTGGAAGCGCTGGTTGCCGAATATTTCAATTTGTATCTGGTGCCGGATCGCGGAGAAGCGGCGATGCGTTCCATCCGGGAGGCCGCCCGCCAGGAACTTGGATTCCGGGCATTTCTCAAGGCGACCGGCGCCCGGGCGCTGACTACCACCTTCGAAGATCTTTACGGTCTTGATCAACTGCCGGGACTGGCCTGCCAGCGACTGATGGCAGATGGATTCGGTTTCGGGGCCGAGGGGGACTGGAAGAGTGCCGCGCTGCTGCGGATCGTCAAGGTGATGGGGGAGGGGCTCTCCGGCGGTACCAGCTTCATGGAGGACTACACCTACCATCTGGAAGCGGGACGGGAACGGGTGCTCGGCGCGCACATGCTGGAGGTGTGTCCTTCGATCGCCGTCGGCAAGCCGTCGCTGGAGGTGCACGATCTCGGCATCGGCGGGAAGCCGGCTCCGGCGCGACTGGTGTTCAATACTGCGCCGGGGGCGGCGGTCAATGCTTCGCTGCTGGAGTTCGGAGACCGGTTCCGGCTGCTGATCAATGAAGTTGACGTCGTTGAACCGGATGGGAAATTCGAACGTCTGCCGGTCGCGCGGACCGTCTGGGTGCCGAAACCCGATTTCCGCAACGCGGTGCGGCGGTGGATCGAGGCGGGAGGCGCGCATCACAGCATCCACAGCCGTTGTGTCACCACGGAGATGCTGCGTGATTTTGCGGCGATTGCCGGTATTGAAATTGAGCTGATCGCCTGAAGTTTCTGAACGAGGAGGCAGCCATGCTCCATCCGGCGTGGCTGCCCTCTTTTTTGGCGTGTGTTCGCGCGGGGGGGGGTCCGATCATTCAGGGGGCGGTTGAGACGGGCGATTGAACCGATTTTTTTCCTAAAAAGCGGTTTCGGTGGCGAGGTTTCGGTGGCGTGGTTCCGGAGATCAAGTCCCCCCGGGGGATCGATTGCAGCCTCCGGTTCCGGTCGAGTTACCGGGATGGTGAGGCGCCGGAACGGATGATCTGATCCCAGTCGCCGACCTGGAAAACGGTTTCGCCGGGATTGATGACCAGAAATTCCTCCTCCGGCCACTCGCCGGAAATCAACATCCTCAGCAGCCGCAGATCGCCGTCAAGTTCGCGAAATTCCCGCCCCTCCGACTCCGCTTTACGGCGGCATTCGTCAACCGCTTCCGGGGCAGGGAGGGTATGAATGAAGTAGAGCGGACACGGTTTACCGTCCAGTTTGGGGCGCATTGCCTCACGGATGTAGGCGGCATCCTCCTCCCCGTATTGTTCGACGAGCTTTGCGTAGGAGTCGCCGATCATCAGTTCCCCGTCGGAGAAGTAGTAGTCGCCGGAATCGACAAAGCCGATCGATGCAAACGGAGTACTCGGCATCGGACGGAAAATCTCTTCGAAGCGGCGTCGGCTGCCGAGCAGAATCCCGCAGCAGTCGTGGCTGCGCGCGAGTACCAGCGGCACATTGCGCGCAACCAGACCGGCGGTCGCGGTACCGCATAATCCGTAACCGAGAAGTACGGCGTCGCAACCGGTGGCGGCGTCGATTTTTTCTTGAAGTTTGCACCTCAAGGTATTCGGACGGGCGTGTTCACCGAGCTCCAGATATTCGATTCGGAGCTGATGTCCGGAGTCCGGGGCCAGCGAATCGAGTTCTTTCCGGAACACTCCGCAGCAGATGCAGTAGAGTTTCATGGCAGCATCAGCCCGTCGATGAAGTTGTCCTCGAATCCGGAAAGCGTGTTGAGTGGCAACTCGCGCGGAAGGTCGATAAGTTCGATCAACTCCGGCAGGATTTCCGGCGCAGCTGCCAGCCGGGCCGCTCCGGCGAGACTGGTGTTGCCGACGATCGCGTACTGCCGTTCCGGCAGCATGTCGATGGCGACGGCATTGGCGAGGTCGAGGTGGCGGGCAAAACCGCCGGCAAGGTAGATCTTTGCCGCCGAGAGATTACAATGTTGTTCGAGGGTGATGATTCCGGCCCGGACTGCCGCCTTGGCTTTGAGCAGCTGTTCGATATCGGATTCGTGGACGAATAGATCATCGGTGATATTGAGTTGTTCTGCCCGGGGAATGAAGCGGCCAAATTCGCTGAGGCTCCCCCGGCGTCGCTCCACCGCAAGAAAATCGATGTAGGCTGAACCGCAGAGTCCCCGCGCCTTTCCCCCGTCGATTACGGAATAATCACCGGTACCGAAGTAGTGATCGATCGCCCCCGGCGTCGCCCGACTCCCGAAGCGGACTCCCGCCCCCTCGAAAGCCGGTCCGGCGGCGGCGGCGGTGCAGATGATTCCCGCCGGGGTATTGAAGATGATTTCGCAATTGGTGCCGATGTCCACGAGCATCTCTCCCGGCTGCAGGCGGGTTTCGTAGAGCCCGGCGGTGAGGTCGCCGCCGACGTAGCCGGAGATGCACGGCATCGTCAGCAACGGAATTTTTTCCCAGTCGCTTTCCGGAAACACCCGCAGCAGCGGTGTGAACGGCATCACTCCGATCGGAGTGGGATCAATGCCGTGGAAAAGCGAAGTCATCACGGTATTGCCGGCAACGGCGATTCTGGTGACGTCGTCGAGACCGAGTTCGTCGAGAAGTTCCGCGATCGAATGGCGGACGCTGGCGCGCAGTCCCGCCAGGTCAGTGGCGGCGGCATTGATGCGGGTGACGACGTTGTCGCCGTACCGCGCCTGTTCATTGAAACATCCGGCCCGTCCGATCACCTCGCCGTGGTTGATTTTCACGGCGGCGATGGTGGTGGTGCCGATATCGACGGCGACAACCGTCTCGTCACGGACGGGCAGGGGGGAGGAGTTCCAGACGGAGGCGACGCTTCCGGACTCCGGAACCGGAGTAAATTCCACGGTTCCGGAGTCGCTGAGCAGCCGGGTTCGACAGGCCAGCGCCTTTGCCGGGGCGTGAACCAGTCGTCCGTCAACCGACCAGACGCCGGTGAGCAGGGTAACTGTGCACCGGCCGCAGCTGCCCCGGCCGCCACACCGCAGATCCGGAGAATGACCGGCAAGGCGGAGTGTTTCGGCCAGATTGCCGCGGGTTGTCACCGTAACACGCATATATCAGAAATCTCCCCAGACGCCCCCGGAAGGAAGCGGAAAACCGCGCCGGACACGGGAAAATAGCGTCTCCGGCGTTGACATTCAACAGGCCTTGAGCAGTGAATCGACCAGTTTCACCGCGCCGTTGGCATCCTCGCTGTAGCCGTCGGCGCCGATCTCCTCGGCGTAGGCGCTGGTTACCGGGGCCCCGCCGATGATGACCTTGACGTTGCTGCCGCGGAAGTGGTCGACGACCTCCTTCATGTAGGGCATGGTGGTGGTGAGCAGACTGCTGCAGGCGACGATCTGAGCACCCTGCTTGACGCCCTCCTCATATTTGGAGATGTCGCAGTTGACGCCGAGATCGATCACCTCATAACCAGCGCCCTTGAGCATGATCGCAACCAGGTTCTTGCCGATGTCATGCAGGTCTCCCTTGACGGTGCCGATGGCGATTTTGCCGAGCGGCTGACGTCCGGAGGCGGCGATCAAAGGTTCAATCAGCGACAATCCGGACTGCATTGCCCGGGCGGCGATCAGAAGTTCCGGCACATAGGCCTCGTTGCGGCTGAAGCGGTCGCCGATTTCCCGCATCGCCGGGATCATTCCCTTGTCGAGGATCGCATTGATATCCTCTTTGTTGTCGATCGCCTTCTGCACAATCGCGGTGACGTCGTTGCGCTTGCCTCTGATGATCGCGTTTTTGAGTGCTTCGTAGTCTTCCATGGTCATGCTTCCTGTTTCTGGTTGTAATCTCTTGCGGCGCGCATGAATGCGCGAATATTTTCCATTGGCACCGCCGGCGGCAGGTCGCAACCGCTGGACAGCACATAGTTCTTGTACTCGGAGGTCCGGCTGAGCAGGTCGGCGGTCTCTTTATAGACCTCTTCAGAAGTCATGTTCTTCATGACGTTCACCGGGTCGAGGTTTCCGAGCAGCGGGATGGATTCCGGCATCTGCGGCAGAATATCCAGAATTGAGACCGCGTTGCCGACGTGGAGAGCATCGGCGCCGGTCGAGAGCAGGGCGGGAATCTGTTTCTCGGTTCTGCCGCAGTTGTGAAGGATCACCAGGAAAGAATCACTTTTTACCTCGGCGATGATCTCTTTCAGATAGTCGGCAGCGAACTCCTGACACATCTCCGGAGAGAGCAGTCCCGCCGCCGGTTCGGCGATAATCACTCCGGCAACGCCGGTATCGCGGATTGCCCGGACGTATTCCTTGAGGAAATCGGTGGTTTTGCGCAGCAGTGCATGGGCGGTTTCCGGTTCGGCGCCGGCGAGGATCATCATCTCGGTCATATCCGCGATGCGGCCGGCGAGCGAATAGGGGCCGATCATGCCGCCGAAAGTAGGGCGGTCGAGTTTTTCGGCGCAGAGGCGGGCACATTTAAGCGCCTCGGCGGTACGTCCGCTGCCGACGGCGGGGACCTGCAGCGCGGCGATGGCATCGGCGTTGTCAGCCAGCGGTTCGCGGATGGTGGGGATCTCGTAGTCGGAGAAAACGACCGGACTGCCAAAGGCCTCCGCTTCGATCGAGAGATCCATGAAGGTCACCTGCGCATCCACCGGAACCGCCCGGGACAGCTCTTCGATGCATCGGAACTGCAGTTCACCGTTCTGGAACACCTCGCGGGGCAGGACGCCGACCAGTTCCGCACCGGGCGCAGTCATGATCGGAATCACCTTGCGTCGGCACGAATCCAAAATCGAAGCGATGAATTGGGCTTTACTGAATTTCATGTCGGCTCCCTTGTTACGGTATTTTTTTTCTGTTTCTTGATTTCAATATATCACGAAAATAACAGAAAATCTTCCTTGCCATATTCATTTCTTTGCTCTATATTATCATTGTTGGAAAAATCCGCAACTTTGAAAATCCACGATCGAGATGGTATTCGTAAATGCAGGAAGTCTTTCGGCAGAAGAGTGAAAACTGGCTTGATCCGGCGATTTCAGCCCGGATCAGCTGCCATGAATTTACCTGGGTAGAGGGCAGTGATTTGCGTTCCATTCCGACCGGGGGCGACCTCTATTTTCATCAGCTGCCGCTGACCGGCACTTCGCTGCATTGCCATGATTTTTCGGAAATCGTGCTGGTCAATTCCGGCGGGTTGATCCATCTGGTCAACGGGGATCATCAGCATCTGGAGGCGGGGACGATTGTATTCATGCGTCCGGACGATGAACACTCCTTTATGCCGGACGGCCGTTCCGACAAAGCGGAGGTGGTGCTGCTGGACTTCGATCTCGAACTCTTTCTCAGTCTGAGCATCTATCTGGAAAACGACACCTTCCTCCAGCAGCTTACCGCCTCGGTACTCCCGCCCTCTTTTCAGTTGGATCCGGCGTCGGCGACCGCGCTTTATTCGCGGATGCTTACGCTCAATTCACCGTCACTGCCGCCGCATCTGCGCAAGGCCAGGCTGAAAATTCTGCTCGGCGAACTCTATGCACGTTTTTTTATTGACGAGGTAATTCTGCTGAGTGAGTCACAGGTGCCGGACTGGCTGGAGGAACTGTGCGCCCAGATGCGCAGGGAGGAGAACTTCAAGGGCGGCGTCGAACGGATGCAGCGGCTCGCCTGCCGCACTCCCGGACACCTGTGCAAATGTTTCAAACGTTATCTCGGCAAAACCCCAACCGATTTCGTCAATGAACTGCGGCTGAGTCATGCGGCGCGGGAACTGGCCGATTCCGGCGGGGATATTCTTTCGATTGCCGATGAACTCGGTTTTCAGAGTCTCAGCCACTTCTACCGGCTCTTCAAGGAGAGATACGGGGTATCACCGGCGGTTTACCGCCGGATGCGCACCGGGGAGCGGAAATTCCAGCTCTGATCCCGGCGGCATCGGCGTGAGAACCGGACGGCTGCGCGTCCGTCGGCGATCGTGGCTGTCAACGGTGGGCTGCCGTTGCCAGCGTCGCAACCAGGGTTCGGGATTGTTCCGGTTCCGTCAGGGAGCGAACAAAAGCGGAACCGGCGATTATGCCGTCGGCGACCCGGGCGATTTCGTGAGCCGTCTGCGGCGTTGAAATTCCGAAACCCACTGCGACCGGTACCGGCGAAACCCGCCTCAGTTTTTCCAGCCGGGTGGTGAGTTCCTGCGCTCTCGCCGGTAACTCCGTTGCGGCTTACGCAGTAGACGAAGCCGGTCGCCGGCGCGACGATCTTTTCCGCCCGTTCATCGGGCGTTTCCGGCGCCACCAGCGGAATCAGGTGAAGCTGGTTTTTCCGGCATAAAGTCAGCAGTTCATCGCGTTCCTCCAGCGGCAGATCGACCGCGAGTATGCCGTCGACGCCGATGGCAGCGAGTTCGGTGCAGAGGCGTTCGAGTCCGAAGTTGTACAGCACGTTCATATAGCTGAAAACAATGATCCCGGTTTCCGGGTGGCGTTGCCGCAGCCGTCCGGCGAGCGCGAGCACATCCCTGAATTTGGTTCCATTGGCCAGCGCCCGCTGGGAAGCTGTACAGATCACCGGACCGTCCGCCATCGGATCGGAAAAGGGGACTCCAAGTTCGATGATGTCGGCTCCGGCGGCGATCGCGGTTTCAAACGCGGTCTCGTCGGCACCGGGTGCCGGATAGCCGCAACAACTGTAGATGATGAGCGCCGCCCGGTTTTCCCGATGGCAGCGGGCGAAGAGTTCAGCGATTCTGTCCATGATTGATTTTCTCCCGATATTTTCTGATGTTGTCCATATCTTTATCGCCGCGTCCGGATAGACAGACGATGATTGCCTGGTCGGCCGGCCGGTCAGCGGCGACCTTGAGAGCATGGGCGACCGCGTGGGCGCTCTCCAGCGCCGGAATGATCCCCTCGCGGCGGGAAAGCAGTTCAAATGCCGCCACCGCCTCGTCGTCATTGATGACCACATATTGGGCACGGCCGGTTTCCGCGAGATAACAGTGTTCCGGACCTACTCCCGGATAGTCGAGTCCGGCTGAAACGGAATGGGTTTCGAGGATCTGCCCGTCCTCATCCTGAAGCAGACGGCTTTTCATGCCGTGAAGAATCCCGACGCGGCCTCCGTTGATGCTGGCGGCGTGGCGTCCGGTGGCAATTCCGTCGCCGCCGGCCTCCACTCCGGTGAGCGTCACTCCGGGGTCGGAGATGAAAGCGGAAAAGATGCCGATTGCGTTGCTGCCGCCGCCGACACAGGCGATGACCTCGTCGGGCAGTCGTCCGATCTGTTCGAGAGACTGGCGGCGTGCTTCACTGCCGATCACCGACTGGAAATCGCGGACGATTGCGGGGTAGGGGCTGGGACCGGCGGCGGTGCCGATCAGGTAAAAGGTGTGTTGAAAAGTCGCCGACCATTCCCGCAGCGCGGCGTTCATCGCGTCTTTCAGCGTTGCCGAACCATCCGGAATTGCGCGGACGCAAGCCCCGAGCATCTGCATACGTTCGACGTTCGGCGCCTGGCGTTCGACGTCGAGCGCGCCCATGAATACCTCGCACTCCATTCCGAACAGTGCCGCCGCGGTCGCAGCCGCCACTCCATGCATTCCCGCGCCGGTTTCGGCGATCAGCCGTTTTTTCCCCATCCGCCGGGCCAGCAGCGCCTGTCCGAGTGCGTTGTTGATCTTGTGGGCGCCGGTATGGTTGAGATCCTCGCGTTTGAGGAAAATTTTTGCTCCGCCGCAATATTCGGTGAGGCGGCGGGCGAAGTAGAGCGGAGATTCGCGTCCGATGTAATCCCTCCTCAAGGATTCGAGTTCGCGCTGAAAATCGGGATCATTTTTGGCCAGCTGGTATTCCGCTTCAAGTTCGCGCAGGGCGCCGGTCAGGGTTTCGGCCACATAGGTGCCGCCGTAGATTCCATAACGGGTGTTCATGAGTTTATTCTCCTTGCCAGTTGAAAGATTTTATCCGATGATTTGAGTCCGGGTGAGGTTTCCACGCCAGAAGCGACATCCACCCCGGCGGCTCCGGTTGCCGCCAGTGCGGCCGCCGCGTTGTCGGGAGTGATGCCGCCGGCCAGAAGCACGCGGCGGAGGCGGGCGAGACGGGATACCGCTTCCCAGTCGCACCATTGTCCGGAACCACCGCGCACCGAATCGGCGACGATCATGGAACACGGAAATTCCGCTGCCTCCTCAATATCAGCTTCACCGCGCAGATGAAAGGCTCTCCATACTTCGACGCCGCGCAACTGACGGGCGTATCCGGCGGGTTCGGCGCCGTGCAGCTGGATGATGTCTGCGCCGGTGAAATCCACCAGTTCCATCGCCTCGGCGCACGAGAGCCGGGCGGTGACCACGACGCGTCGGGCGGTACCGCGGGGAACCAGCCTGAACAGATTTCTGATCGCCGACGCATTGACATACCGGGGCGAATCGGCCACCGCAACGACGCCGACGTAGTCGGCCCCGGCCGCAATGGCATCGAGGAGATCTTCCGGACGGGTCAGGCCGCAGATTTTGAGCAGTGGTTTCATTTCAGCAGCTCCGCGAGCCGTTCACCGGGGCGGGGGGAACGCATCAGGGTTTCTCCGATCAGAAAGGCGGCGGCGCCGGACTCCCGGAGGTGTTCGATCTCATCGCGTGAGGAGATCGCGCTTTCCGCGACGGCAATGCGGTCGTCGGGGATCATCCGGAGCAGTTCCGCTGAATGAGAAAGCGAACATCTGAAGTCTGTCAGATCCCGGGCATTGACCCCGATAATGGGCATTTCAAGAGCGAGCAGCCGTTCGACTTCCGGGGCGCTGTGGGCCTCCGCAAGCACCGCGAGACCGTTTTCCCGGGCGCAGGCGGCGAGTTCCGCGAAGTGTCCGCGGTCGAGCGCGGCGGCGATCAGCAACACCGCCGAGGCTCCCGCGCAACGGGCTTCCACAATTTGATAGGGATCGACGATGAAATCTTTGCGCAGCAGCGGAATTTTTACTGCTCCCGCCGCACTCTCCAGATCATACAGTGACCCCCGGAACCGGCTCTCCTCGGTCAATACCGACAGGGCCGCTGCACCGTTGGATTCGAGTTGTCCGGCCAGTTCCGCCACCGGATATTCTTTGCGGATCACCCCCCGGGAAGGGGAAGCGCATTTCAGTTCCGCGATGATCCGGATGCCGGGGCGGCGCAGGGCCGCGGTGAAATCCGGCGGTTCCGGGCGATCGGCGGCGATTCGTTCCAGTTCCGTCAGGGGGCGCCGGGCGCGCCGGACGGCGACGCGGCGGCGGGTATCGGTCAGAATCTCTTGCAGGAAGTTCATCGGCAACTCTCCCGGGTCAGCACGTTGAGTTTATCCCGGGCCGAACCATCGTCGATCGCACGTTCGGCCAGCGGAATCGCCGCTTCAAATGAAGGCGCGAGTTCCGCCACGTATATCGCGGCTGCCGCGTTGAGCACCACTACCGCGCGCGGGGCGCCGTGGTCGCGTCCCTCCAGAATATTCAGGGTGATGGCGGCGTTTTCCGCCGGAGTCCCGCCGCGGATATCCCCGGAAGAGAAGCTTTCTCCGAGGAGCATTTCCGGATAGAGATCCCGGCTGCGGAGTCTGCCGTCGGCGAGTTCGGTGATCCGGGTCGGTTCGCAGCAGCTGATCTCGTCCAGTCCGTCGTGGCCGTGAACGACCAGCGCGCGGGTGACGCCGAGGTCCCGGAGCGCCGCGCCGAAGGTCTCGGTGAGTTCAAAATCGCAGACGCCGACGACCATTCGTTTCACTCCGGCCGGATTGGCGAGCGGTCCGAGCAGATTGAAGATCGTCCGGATTCCAAGTTCGCTGCGCATCGCCGCCACCTGACCCATCAGCGGGTGGAGTTTCCGCGCGAACATGAATCCGATGCCGTGGAGCGCGATGCACTCCTCAATACGTTCCGGTGCGACATCGAGGTTGAAGCCGAGCGCCGCGAGCAGATCGGCCGCCCCGCTTTTTCCGGAAACCGCGCTGCCGCCATGTTTGGCGACCGCAACTCCGGCTCCGGCGGCAACCAGTGCGGCGGTCGTCGAGATATTGAAGGAGATTCCGCCGTCGCCGCCGGTCCCGACGATATCCACACATTCGCGGCCGCCGCAATCGATGAAGCGGGCGTGGCGGCGCAACGTTTCCGCGCCGCCGACAAGTTCGGACACGCTTTCCCCTTTGGCGCGCAGCGCCGCCAGCATGGCTCCGGCCTGCACCCGGGGCACTGAAGTGGAGGCGAGAAGTTCCACCACCCGGCCGGTTTCATCGCGGTCGAGGTCGTGTCCGGCGAGGACTTTTTCCAGGGCTTTTCTCAGCATGTTCTTCCCTCCCGGCGATTGAAATCTCCGGCCAGTTTGAGAAAATTCGCCAGCTGCTGCCGACCGTTGGTGGTCATGATCGATTCCGGATGGTATTGTACGGATTCAATGGGAAATTCGCGGTGACGGATTCCCATGATTTCGCCGTCGTCGGCGCGGGCGGATATTTCCAGAGCCGGCGGCAGCGTGGCCTCCTCCAGCGCGAGCGAGTGGTAGCGGACCGCCTTGAACCCGTCACGAAGTCCGGTAAAAATTCCCTTGCCGTCGTGGGTGATTCTGGAGAGTTTGCCGTGCATCAACCGACGGGCCTGGATCACCCGGGCGCCGAACACTTCACCGATCGCCTGATGACCGAGGCAAACGCCCAGCAGAGGGATTTTCCCCGCGGCGGCGCGGATGATCTCCTCAGTATTTCCCGCTTCTGCCGGTCTACCCGGGCCGGGGGAGATGACGATGGCTTCCGGGTTTGCCGCGACGGCTTCGGTGGCGGAAATTTCGTTGTTGCGCACGACCGTCACCTCCGGGCCGAGCGAATAAAAGAGATGAACGAGGTTGTAAGTGAAGGAATCGAAATTGTCAATTACCAGAATCATGGCGATACTCCTTGTCAAACGAGTGAAAGATTTCCGTTGGCGATTTCAAGTGCCCGGAAGAGGGCAGCGGCTTTGTTGGCGGTTTCCGTATATTCGTGTTCCGGATCGGAATCGGCGACAATTCCGGCTCCGGCCTGAATGTAGAGTTTGCCGTGACGCATTTCCATGGTACGGATGGTGATCGCCATATCCATATTGCCGTCGTAACTGAGATAGCCGACGGCGCCGCCGTAGATGCCGCGGGAAGCCGGTTCGAGCTCGGAGATGATCTCCATGGCGCGGATTTTCGGCGCGCCGGAGAGGGTACCGGCGGGGAAGGTGGTGCGCAGGAGTTCCAGCGCGTCGGCGTCGGGGCGCAGCACCGAACTTACATCGCTGACCAGATGCATCACATGGGAATAGCGTTCGACGTTCATGAAGGACCTGACCTGTACGCTGCCGGGCAGGGCGGTACGGCCGAGGTCGTTGCGGGCGAGATCCACCAGCATCAGATGTTCTGCGCGCTCCTTGTCGTCCCGCAGCAGTTCATCCGCCAGCCGGCGGTCAGCGGCCTCATCGCGGCCGCGCGGCCGGGTCCCGGCGATCGGGCGGATCGAAGCGTTGCTTCCGGTGAGGCGGACCAGGGTTTCCGGCGAGGAACCGGCGAGTGTGGTCTCCCCCAGTTTGAGGAAAAAATTGTAAGGGGAGGGGTTCACCAGCCGCAGCGCACGATAGAGGTCAAAGGCGGGAAGTTCGCAGCTGGTGGTAAAACGGCGGGAAAGCACCACCTGAATGATATCACCGCACCGGATGTGTTCACGTGCTTTTTCGACCATGCGCAGATAGTGGTCATGATCCGGTACGGAAGAGATCAATGTTTTCTGTAATCGGGGTTGAAGTTCCGGACGAGGCGGGACGGGAGCGGCGAGTTTCGCTGCAATTTTCTCAACGGCGGCCACCCCGTGATCGTAGGCGGCCTGCCGGGATGAGAACTCATCGGTGTGGACGCAGACGATGATCTTCATGGTGTGGCGCAGGTTGTCAAAGGCGATGATTTCGTCGGTGAGCATGAATTCCGCATCCGGCGTTTCCGGCGCGGTGACAGGGGCGGGGAGCCGCTCGAACATGCCCGCCGCCTCGTAGCCGAGATAACCCACCGCTCCACCGGGCAACGGCGGTAGTTCGTGGTCGCGGGCGACGCTCTTGCCGGAGATCAGCTGTCGCAGTGCGTCCAGGGGATATTGCTGATGGTTGAGTTCCTGGCCGGCTCCGGTGGCGTAGATGAAACGGGCGCGGCCGTCGCGGACCTGGAAGAGCCCGCGCGGATTCACTCCGAGGAAGGAGAAGCGTCCGATGCGTTCGCCGCCCTCGACGCTTTCAAGCAGGAAGAGGTTTTCGTCGTCGGCGAAACGGGCGAGTACCGACACCGGGGTTTCAAGGTCGGCGAGTACTTCCTTGTAAACCGGCACAATCACGCCGGTTTCGGCCAGTGAGGAAAATTTTTCAAAAGTGGTGGAAATCATCTTTAACTTTTCTCCTGTCTATGTTTTTAATTGTTTTCCACGGTTTTCAGTTGGTCGTCAAAAAAAATGCCGCACCCGGAAAGCGCCGGGTGCGGCATGCGGACATAAAAAAAGACGGACTGAAATTAATTTTCAATCCGTCTCAACCAGAACAACTCGATTTTCAAATATGAGAACACCCGGGCCTTGACGGAATACCCCGCCAACGCCACCAGCCCATAAAGGCGATCAAAGTGTGTCCATACTTTTCCATAATGTGATTAACATAACATGCAATGCCGATTTTGTCAACCCTGTTAAGCGGATAAAATAAAAAATTTTTGATGCAGAAAGGAGATTCCCGTTTATGGTTTACCTGAACCAGCTGGTTGAATTTATGCTCAAAAAGTGATATATTCAATAAAATACGGCAGAACTCACAGAATTGCCGGACGTAACCGGAACTTACCTCTATGGACATTAAACTTATCGCCGTCGATCTGGACGGTACGCTGCTGAATGAACGCAAGGAAATTCCCGCGGGCTTTTTTGAACTGGTCACACGTCTCCATCAACGCGGCGTGCGAACGGTGATCGCCAGCGGACGCCAATATTTCAATTTGCTGAAACTCTTTGGACCGCTTCGCGACAAACTGCTGTTCATCTGCGACAACGGCGGACTGATTTTTGAAGGTGAAAAGGTGCTCCGTCACCGGGCGATTTCTCCCGCGGCGGTGAGTGGCCCATACCGTGCGGCGGCGGCGGTACCGGAGGCGTTCACGCTGCTCTGCGGTGCGCGCGCGGCCTACATGAAAAAACCGGATCCGGTGGCGGAGCGGAATGTCCGACTTTACTATGAATCGCGTTGCATCTGCGACGATCCGCTCGCCGCCGCCGCGGATGACAGCATCGTCAAAATCGCGATTTTTCACCCCGGGGATGCGGCAACTGTTCTCGGTTCTCTGCGTGGCGCGTTCGGTCCGGAACTGGTGGATACCCTCGCCGGGAAAAACTGGCTCGATTTCATGCGCAGCGGCGTCAACAAGGGGGAGGCGTTGGGATTCCTGCAGAAACATCTCGCCGTCACTCCGGAGGAATGCATGGCTTTCGGCGATTATTTGAACGATCTGGAAATGTTGCGGAGTGTTCGCTTCAGTTATGCGATGAGCAACGCTCATCCGGATGTACTTGCCGCCGCCCGTTTCACGGCGCCTTCAAATAACGATGACGGCGTTATGCAGGTGCTCAACAGTTTCTTCCCGTGAGATGCCGGGGGTATCCGGATTTTTTCGGCGACAAAAAAAACCGCTCCGGATGATTTCCGGGGCGGCATTTTTTTCAACGCGGCAATCCGTCTTTACTCACCGGCGGAAGTTGACTCCTCAGGCATGGCGGCGGAAGCCTTGGCTTGATCGGCGGCAATCACCGCGGGATCGTCGCCGAATTCGTAGCTGAGCAAACCTTCGCCGATCTCCAGCAGCGCGACATCCAGGAGATTGGTCATATCGCACTTGATCATCGGCCGGGCTCCCTGGGCGAGCTGTTTGGCTCGTTTGGCGGCAAGCACCGAAAGAATCTGCGGATCGGGGACGTTCTTTTTCGCCTTGGCAAGATATTCGTTATTCATATCAACCCCCCTGTTGAAGTTACCGTTGCGGCTCCGGGAAAGCGCGGATTGCGCGCTTCCCGGGGTGGCTTCGGGTGGTTATCAGTAATCGATGATCGTACGGTTGTTTTCTATGAGTTCCCGGTCGCCGGATACCACCCGGCTGCGGGCACGCTCGAAATCAAGCAGACCGTTGAGCACATAGCGCTCGGCGATCGCCATCCGCGCTTCGCTGTTGACGCTGTCGCGCAGCAGCAGCAGACCGACGAAAACGATCGTCTCCATATCGACCAGATCGCGGGCCACCAGATCGTGATAGGCGGCATCCTTGAGGTCGGCGATGAATTTCACCGCTTCCAGGTGCTTCTGGTGAGCCTCGAGCAGTTTCTTGCGCAGCCGGTCGGCCTTGGCCGGAAGTTCAAGCGCGGCCAGTTCGCCGATGCGCTGATCGAGTACCCGCTGCATCACTCCTCCGATGGCGGCCACGATCTGAAGCTGAGTGGTGCCTTCGTAGATGTTGGTGATGCGCGCGTCGCGGTAGAACCGCTCCGCGTTGAAGTCCTTCATGAAGCCGGTTCCGCCGTGGATCTGAATCGTATCGTAAGCGATCGAGTTGGCGCTTTCCGTCGCCAGCGCCTTGCACATCGGCGTCAGAATTGCCGCTACCCGTTCGTAGTACTTCTTCGCCGCCTGGTCTTCAGCGGTCGGGGTGCCGTGTTCGACGACGTGGGTGTAGGCATTGCGCAGGTCAACCATCCGCGTGGTCTCGTAGAGCAGCGCACGGGCGGCGGTGAGCTTGACCTTCATCTTGCTGAGCATATCGTAGATCGCCGGGAATTGATCGATCGGCTTCTTGAACTGCTCACGCTCGGCGGCATACTTGCGGGCTTCGCGATAAGCCGCTTCGGCAATACCGATCGCCTGGGCGCTGATCGCCACCCGGGCGCCGTTCATCAGGCTCATCACGTAACGGATAAGTCCCATTTTACGCTTGCCGCAGAGCTGGGCCGGTACGTCGTTGTACTGAAGTTCGCAGGTCGCGACGCCGTGGATGCCGAGTTTATTTTCGATGCGGCGGACAACCAGCTGCGGGCACGCTTCGGCGATGAACATCGACAGTCCGCGCGCGTCGGTCGTGCCTTCCTCGGAACGGGCCAGCACCAGGTGCACCTTGGCGCAGCCGTTGGTGATGAAGCGCTTCATACCGTTGAGATACCACTGCCCGGTCTTCTCGTCCTGCCAGGCGCGCAGCCGCACGCCGGGGAGATCCGAACCGTAATCGGGTTCGGTAAGGTCCATCGCGCCGTCGAGTTCACCGGTGGCAAATCCGGGAAGGTATTTCGCCTTCTGCTCTTCGCTGCCGAAGAAGTTGATCGTCTCGGCGATGTCCTGAAGTCCGAAGATGTTCTGCAACGAACCATCGGCACGCGAAACCATTTCGGTCATCATCGTGTAGATCGAAACCGGGAAATTGAGCCCGCCGTAACGGTGCCCGAGCATCACGCCCATCACTCCCGCCTGCGCCAGATCCTTGAGGTTCTGCACGGTCAGCGGATGGTAGGTCACCACGCCGTCGGCAAACTTCGGTCCTTCGGCATCGACGGTGCGGCTCCGCGGTTCAATACGGTCGCCGCAGATTTCCCCAACCACTTCGAGCGAACGGCGGAAGTTGTCGAGCGCGTCCGCAAAATCGCGCGGCGCGTTGTCATATTCGGCGGCAAAGGAGTAATTCTGCTCGGTCATCCGGACGACCTCTTCGAGCTCAAGGTTGTTGAGCGTGAATTCGAGATCCGGATTATCTTTGAAAAAGTTGGCCATGGTTGCCTTGCTCCTTACAGCTTATTGCTTGGCCTTGAAGGCCTTGATCATTTGCGGAATCACCGAGTTGAGATCGCCGACGATCGCATAGTGCGCGCAGCTGAAAATCGGTGCACCGGGATCGGTGTTGATCGCGATGATTTTCTTGGCTTCGGTCATGCCGGCGCGATGTTGGATCGCTCCCGAAATGCCGCAGGCGATGTAGAGACGCGGACGCACGGTCACGCCGGTCTGCCCAACCTGATGGTCGTGGCTGATCCAGCCTGCATCCACCGCCGCGCGGGAGGCGCCGACTTCACCGCCGATCGCTTCGGCAAGATCGCGGATCAGTTTGAAGTTCTCCTTGGAACCGACACCGTAGCCGCCGGCGACGATGATCTGCGCTCCCTTGAGATCGACCTCCTTGTCGGCGCGGACGCGTTCAAGCACCTTGACAACCGTTTCCGCGTCGGAAAGCGCCACCTTTACCCGTTCGACCTCGCCCTTGCGCGATGCATCCGGCGCCCCGAGCTTCATCACGCCCTCGCGCACCGTAACCATCTGCGGGTCGTCCCAGGTGTTGACGATGGTCGCGATGATGTTGCCGCCGAAAGCCGGACGAATCTGCATCAGTTTGTCGGTATAGGCGTTTTTCGTTTTCGGATCGACGAAGTCATCGATCCGCAGATCGGTGCAGTCGGCGGTGAGGCCGGCAAGTTTTTCGGAAGCAACCCGCGGTGCCAGTTCGCGGCCCTTGAGGGTGGCGCCGAAAAGCAGAATATTCGGTTTACGTTCGCGGATCAGATCCATCAGCACTTTCGCGTAGGGAAGCACCGTGAAGGGTTCCAGACGCGGATCCTCCGCCAGCAGCACCTTGTCACAGCCGTAGCTGATCAGCGTGTCGCAGCACGCCTTCACGCCGTTGCCGAGCAGTACCGCTTCAAGTTTGACTCCGAGCCGGTCGGCCAGTTCGCGGCCCTTGGAAACCAGTTCGAGACTTACGCCGGCGATTTTGCCTTCTTCCTGCTCGATGAATACCCAGACATTGCCAATTTTTTCAGCCATATATATTACCCCAGCGTGTGATCGGTGATTAATTCATGAATCAATTCGCCGATGCCCTCGGCGGTCGGCTCCACCGTTTTGGCTTCGCCGGCGGTAAGTACCACGCTCATTACCTGTTTGACCTTGGTCGGTGAACCCGTGAAACCGATCCGGGCGGGATCGGCATTAATCGCCGCCGCATTGAACTCCTCGATCAGGAGACCGGCATCGCGCAGAGAATTGATCTCCGCGTCGATCACATCCGAATCGGTGTAGTTCGCATTCGCGTGCGCAGCGGAGATCTCGCCCGGCGTCCGGGCGCGCTTGTACTTCATGATCCGCTTCACGTTGGCCGGACGCGGATCGTTGGCGTCGATAACCGTAAGCAGCACCGGCAGCGGAGATTCGAGAATTTCGTAACCGCCTTCGATCGCGCGACGGCAGACGATCTTGTCGCCTTCAAGGCTGCGAACCTCTTCAACATAGCAGAGCTGCGGAATCTTGAGCTTTTCCGCCACCTGCGGACCCACCTGCGCGGTGTCGCCGTCGATCGCCTGGCGGCCGCAGAGAATAACATCGAAATTACCGAGCGTTTTCGCGCAGCAGCTCAGCGTATAGCTGGTGGCAAGCGTGTCCGCTCCGGCGAGCGCTCGGTCGGTCACCAGCACGCAGCGGTCGGCGCCGCGATAGAGGGACTGGCGCAGCACTTCCGCGGCGGCGGGCATTCCCATCGTCGCTACGGTGACGTGGGCGCCGTAACGGTCCTTGAGCTGAAGCGCCAGCTCAAGGGCGTTGAGATCCTCGGGATTGAAAATAGCCGGCAACGCCGCGCGGTTGACGGTCCCCTCCGGGGTCATGGCGTCGCCGGAAATGTTCTGAGTGTCCGGCACCTGTTTGACGAAAACGAGTACATTATAACTCATTCAAATTCGCCTCCCTGAAAGTTGTTGAATTTTGAATACAAAGAACGAGCAATTTAAATAATATAGTCCAATAGAGATGTTTTTTCAAGGTCGACAAGATTTTTTTCGTCGCAATTACGCCATATCGCTTCCTCCGTAACGTCGGGGATCGGCACGGTATTCGCGCGGCGATAGACCGTGGTGAAACCGAAAACGTCGACTGAAATAATTGGGATCCGGATAGCCGGATTTCTCCGCTGCTTCAGCTATCGAAACCTGCGGGTCCAGCAGCAGGCTGCGGGCATGTCGCATACGGATTGAAGTGAGAAATTCTTCCGCTCCGAGGCCGAGTTCGGTTTGAAACAGTTCGTTGAGGCGCGTGTAGCTGATTCGGCATCGCGCAGCTACTCCGGAGATCGTGAGGTCATCGGCGTAGTGTTGACGGAATATCCTGATCGCGGCGGCAAGGGCCGGATGAGTGACTTTTTCCTCCTTTCTGCGCCCAGAGAGGCTGCCAAGACGTTCCCATACCGCCTCCAGAAGGCGTGACGCTGTTTCGATCGCGCCTTCCCAGCCAAGTTCGGGTAATTGCCGGAACCAGCTGCCGAGATAGGGATCTGCTGCGGTTTCGATCACCTGCGGACGTTCCGGAAGCTGCGGCAGCGACAGCTGCATTACTGCGAATATGGTCTCGGTTCTCCGCGAATTATCGATTTCGGTGTGCTCGATCCCGGGGGGAATCAGATAGACGGAACCGGGAACCCCGCGCAACGATTCCCCTCCGGTGAAATGAGTCACCAGACTGTCACGCAGTACATAGACCAGTTCAAAACCGGAATGCGAGTGCGCCGCAACCACCGGGCGACGGCCATAATTTCGGGCGTAATGGTGGCCGGCATAGAAAAATACAATTTTATTGTTGCTGCCCGGCATAATATGGCACTGATTCCGTTGTTTTGTGCTAATATAATCCAAAAATGTCCAGTTTTCAACGCTTGTTATGATTGGGATTGAGAAGTATTGTAATGGACAAGCTGAACAGAAATCTTTCACACTGGAGAATTGATCGTGCACAACATGCAAACGCACTTCCCGACCGTGAACCCGGAAATTTACCACCAGGCACTCCGCTATCCGTTCCCGGAACACGCCGACGTGCTCATCGATACCGATATCGCCAACGAACTCGATGATCAGTACGCTCTCGCCATGGCTCTGATGGCCCGGGAAGCCATCGATCTTCGCGCCATCACTATCGCCCCCTTTATTCACCATCCCGGCGACAGCCCCCGCGAAGGCATGATCGCCGGTATCTCCGAGGCAAAACACCAGCTGGAGTGTTTCAACGCAGCGGATATACCGGTGATGCCCGGAGCCGAACGCTTCCTTGATTCTGCTGCCACTCCAGTTGATTCTCCAGCCGTCCGGAAAATTATCGAACTCGCTCACGAAACCGCTCGCGCCGGACGCCGCCTCTACGTGATAGGAATCGCCGCCGCCACCAACATCGCCTCCGCTCTGCTGATCGACCCGGAACTCAACGCAATTGTTACCGTCGTGTGGCTCGGTGGACACGCCCCCTGGTGCCGCAACGCCGCCGAATTTAATCTAATGCAGGATGTGACCGCCTCTCGAATCCTGCTGGAGTCCGGCGTGCCGCTGGTACTGGTGCCATGCCACGGCGTGGCGGAATTGCTCGGAACCTCCCTGCATGAACTCCGGCAATTAACCGCCGGAACCGGAGCGGCCGGTCGCTTCCTGTATAATCGCGCCTTTGAAGTGATGAACGGAAATTTCTCCGCTCACCGAATCCTCTGGGATGTGGCCACCGTGGCACTCTTTGTTACTCCGGATTCATTGCTCACAACTGTGGAACCAACCCCCGAACTCGACGAAAAGTTCCGATTCCATCCCGGTACCGGAACCGGCCGTACCCGTATGGTACGTTACCTCTACCGGGATGAAATCTTTGAAGAACTCTTTGGAAGATTGAAGAAACTTTTTACAGATTGATCTCGCCCGCTCCAAACCCCGGTCAGGGCTGCCGCCCTGAAACCCGCTTGGGGCTCCCGCCCCAAACCCCGGTCAGGGCTACTCGCCCCGAACCCCCGGCAGGGTTGAGAAC
>CAKUKT010000006.1 GCA_934663655.1 uncultured Victivallaceae bacterium | reverse complement strand
TCACTACTCCGCGCACGACCGGCCCGCACCCGGCGGCGGTCTGGTTCCACGGCGGCGGGCTGACCGCCGGTTGCCAGGAGGTGCCGGACTGCCTCTATGACGGACGGCTGGCTGTCATCGAGGCGCGTTACCGGCTCAGCCCTGCGTATCCCGCTCCCGCGGCACTGGAGGATGCCGCCACCGCCGTCGCATGGGTGATTATCCATGCCGAGGAGTTCGGTATCGACCGGACGCGGATTCTCGTCGGCGGCATGTCGGCGGGGGCGTGGCTCGCGGCCATGGTCGGAATGGATGGCAGCCGGCTCGCCCGTCACGGCTTCAACCACCGGAAACTCGCGGGGCTCTTTCTGATCAGCGGGCAGATGACGACCCACTTCCGCTTCAAGGCGGACATGGGCTATCCGCAGACGCAGTTCGAGCCGGTCATCGACCGCTATGCTCCACTCGGCCACCTCGCGGCGGATCTGCCGCCGATCCTGCTGGTGACCGGAGAATCGGGACTCGATATGCCGGGACGCCCCGAAGAAAACGCATTCATGGCAGCTTCACTGAAAGCGCTCGGACACCCCTGGGTTCGCTGCGTTCAGCTTGCGGGGTGCGATCATGGCGGCTCGCTTGACGGCTGCGGCCCGGTTCTCGCCGCATTTCTCGATGAGGTGCTGGCCCCGAAGCAATGAACGGGCTCCCCGAAGTTACGGGGTATGAGGCCGCCTCCCGAATTCGCTCCGCCCGGTGCTGAATAGAGGTGATCTCACTCGAAATGGAGTTCATCTCCGGCGGTGACGTTCAACGGTTCGAGCGGTTCGACACCGTTTTCCGTTCGGATGGCCGGTACGGCCGTCCCGTTGCGGTACAGGTGCTCTCCTTGAATCCCGAAACACGCGAACTCCGCCTTGCCATGCAGAATTTCAATGGTTTCACCGCCGCTGTCGCGACGATAAACGCCCCAGATCACCCCCAGCGACCAGAAGCAGCGGAAGTCCCCCGCCGCAACCGGCGAGAAACCGATGAACCGGCGCGTCATATCGTAGCTGAAGCCACTGTAGGCCTGCAACATTGCATAGGCCGCCAGGCTGCGGGCGTAATTGCTGCCGCATTCGATTTCATTCCACGGGTTGCGTTTGCGCCCGTCGTAGCGGGCGCGGATCGCTGCCGCCGTCCGTTCTCCCTCGATCGTCAAGCCCGCCATTACCAGGTGCGCGGCCAGCGCCCATTCAAAGCCGGTCATCGCCTCGGAATGGTACGGCAGCGGAATCACCGGTCGTTTCGACGCTTCCGGCCAGGTACAGATCACCGTGGCCGCCTCGTCGTTGAGCGCGAAACAGCGCCAGGTGTTGGGGTATTCGCGCAGCGAGGGGAGATAGTTGTGGCGATGCAGTGAGAGAAGTTCGGCGCGAAGTTGTTCCGGCGCGAAGATCTCGCCGATCCCGTAGAGTTTTGCATACCACGCTCCGAGGTGGGAGTCGATTTCGTATCCTTCGCCGATCTGGTATTTGATTTCGCCGTGTTCGGCGTCCCAGTAGGGGAAATCCTCCGGTTTTTCGCCGGGGGCGAGGTAGGGGAGAAAGATGTTCTGATCGGTGAGATCGAGCTTCTGAATGAAGTGATCCGTGTTGAAAAGTTCCGCTGCGGCATATTTCCGCCCCCGCTCGAACAGGGCTTCGCACTTCGCGGCGAACTCCGGTTCATCGCAGGCGCGGGCCATCCGGGCGGCGGCACTCAGCGCGCCGAGATAATGCCCCTGCAGCCATCCCGAGGGACCGAACAACTCCATATCCAGCGTATGATGCTGTCGCCCGGAGAGCACCCCGGTGGCGTCGGGATCCCATCGGTCGGGATTCTCCCGGCTCCAGGTGAACTCAAGAATTTTTCTTACCGTCGGCCACATCTTCTGCAGCCAGCCGGTGTCGCCGCAGATCCGCCACTCGCGGAAGGTTTTCATGATCTCGCCGAAGGATCCGTCCACGGCGGGGCGGAATCCGTCGGCGAAAGCCCGTACTCCCGGCGGCAGCGCCATGCGGAAGTACATTCCGCCGCGCTCGTCGAGGCTGTATTTCGCGTGGGCTTCGCGCATCGAACGTTCAAGATCGGGAAAGAGCAGCGGCAGCGCCTGGGCGTAGTTCCACACGTGCTGGCAGGAGCCGGGACACGAACCCCGGCGCGGTCCCACCCCCTCCCAGCCCCAGAAGGTGCCGTCCTCAAGGCGCAGGCAGGTCGGCGAGATCAATACTGCGAGATTCTCCGCGGCTCCTTCGAGCGCCGGTTCCGGCAGGGTGGATTCGTGCAGCGCGGTGCGGAACGTGAAGACTTCCCGCCGGGTTTCGCTGTAGTCGACGAAAATTTTCCGGGCGGCGTCGGCGGCTCCGGAGCAGAGGCGGGCGTAGAAATTCCGCCAGCGATTCTCCGGAACGCCGCTGCGGCGCATCTGTTCGGCGAGTTGTTCCGGATTGTCCCAGTCGTTGCGCCGGTTCGGAAAATACCACGAGATGATGAAGCGGGCGGTTCGCGATTCGCCGGGGAGTGTCCGCAGGTGGACGGCGAGCAGTCCGGAGTCGCGGCGGTCGTTTTCCGCGCGGCTGCTGAAGTGGCGGTTGCGGAATTTCCCCGGTTGATTGAGATCGTGCCAGTAGACCTCCAGGTGGTCGCGCCACGCCCCCCGGCACAGATATTCCTGAAAGGACACCTCCCGGGCGTCGGTACTCAGTGCGAGTTCGCCGAAATCGAAGTCATCCGGTTCGAGATGATTGCCCAGAACGAGCGTGGTGATTCCGTCGGCGGATTGGACCGAGTCGGCGCAGGCGGTGCCGCCGTGAAAGTGGGAGAGTACGCCGACGCAGGTGAAGTCGATGGTTTCGGTGCCGGGGTTGGTCACGGTGATTTCAAAAATAGCGACGGGCAGCGAGGCGAGATCGGAACGACCGGGTACAAACGGACTCCAGGCGGAGAGCCGCACCGGCCCGGGAAAACCGGGATCGCCGAAGCGGTATTCGGCCGCCGGAAAGGCGCCGTCAAGTTCGCACTCCCGGAAATGGGGCAGCGAGGCGAGACTTCCCTCCTCCGGCCCCCAGCCGAATCCCCGGAACAACGCATCGGGATCGGAGTTGACGCCGCAGAGGTCGTGAACAAGATCACCATTCAGGATTCTTGCCGCAAGCGTCCGGCCGCTGCATTCCGCCCGCACCGCGAAGTGGGATATGCCGTTGCCCAGCCCTTTGCCGGCATGGTTGAAAATTTCCCAGTCGCTCATCCGGCGCCGATGCCGCCGACCGGAAACGAAACTTCATTGAGATTTTCCCCGGAGAGTTTCATGATTTCACCTTTTGTATTTTTATGGTCACAACATTATATTATACTGCGCAATCAAGGTAAAAACAATGGATAAATCCGGGATTCAGTTGGATGTTTACGGGGGTGGCGGAATATCGTGCGCTGCGGGAGGGGGCGAACCGGCTGGAACTTGAGTTCTACGAAGTTTCCGATGCCTGTTTTGATTATCATGGCCGGAATCGTCATCCGTTTCACCGGCTCTTTGCGGTGGTGGAGGGGGACGGAGGTTCCACGATCTTCAGCCACACTCTGAATAGCGAAGTGGTGATGCTTCCGGGGCGGGTCTGCTTTATGACCGCCGGCAACGATCTTGAATTTCATTTCCGTTCCGGCACCCGCTTTTATGCGTTTCACTTCGGGCTTGCCTGCGGCGGCATCGATATTTTCACCGGCGCGGATATGCTCGACTTCCGGGATGGGCGGAGTGATTTTATCACCGCAATTGCGCCGCTTTTCGCCAGGGAGGCTGATCCGTCGGCGCTCTGCGTTCTCAAGGGAATGGTGTTGCGTGAAGTCGCCGCTTTTCTTGTCGGTCGGCCGTTCCCTGATGCGGAACTTGCCCGCCTGCGTCCGGCCCTCGATTTCATCCGGAACCACGCCGTCGCCGGAACGACGGTGACGGAACTGGCGGAACTCTGCAATTGCTCCGCCGACTCCTTTTCACGAAGTTTTTCGCGGCAGACCGGTATTTCGGCCAAACGCTGGCTGAATCGCGAACTTGCCCGCCGCGCCGGCAGGTTGCTGCGCGGTTCCGACCTCCGGATCAAGGAGATCGCTGCTGAACTCGGTTTTGACGACGTCGCCTATTTTTCGCGCTTTTTCCGCCGGGAAACCGGGGTGCCTCCAACGCAGTTCCGGCTCCACCCGGAGCGAAACGGCCGCCGGTGAGGATATTCAGTTTTCCGGGGCGTTTCGATGCCTCCGGCGCGGCGTCGGTTCGGGGGGAAAGGTTTTTCCCGGGTCTGGGGAGCTCTGCCGGGTTGCAATCCTGGAAAGGGGAGTTATATTTCAACATAAGATATGTTCACGGCGGGGCGGAAGATTCTCCGGACCGCGGTTCCGGTGATTCACCGGGAAAGGAGGGTTATGTTGCGGAAAAGTTCCAGCTGTCGCCGCCTGATGCTGGCGGCTTCTGTCGCGCTGGCGGCGATGGGGACGCTCGGTGCGGCAGAGGCGGCAAGAAGTGCCGCTGGTACCGGTAAAGGTGTTCAGGCGCCGTTGTGCATAGCGGTGCTCGATTTCTCCACCGTGGAGGATTCGGCTCAGCGGCAGTTCCTCAGCGAACGCAGCCGGCCGATTGACATCCCGGCAAGTTGTACGCTCAGCAACGCCGACCGGCTGTCGATTAACCGGGTGATGCAGGGGTGGATCAGGATGATCGATGCCCGCGATACCTCCGCCGCCAGTGAAGCCAATCTTCAGACTCAGCTTGAGGACAACCGCTTCAATCGGGAAAAAGCTCTGGCGCTCTACAACGCCTCCGTCAGCGGCGAGACACGTCCGGTGGTTATCGGCGCGGAATATCTCACCGCCATGCTCGGCAAGCACAGTGATGTGTTTCGCATTGTTGATCCGGCAACTGTGACGGCGGCGATGGACAGGCTGAGCCGCGAAGCGGATTTCCCGACCGACCCCGCCGCCCGGCTCGTTCGTGAAACCGGGGTGACCCATCTGGTTTACGGGACGGTCTCGGATCCGCGCCGCCGGGAAGTGGTTTTCCGCGGCTACGGCATCGAGACGAAGAACACCGAATATAAACTGGATGTGATTATCCGGGTGGTTGATCTTACGGGAGAAAAGCCCTCTTTCGGCAACGTCTACACCGGGACCTTCCTTGACCGTCAGCCGGTCAGCGGATCGCAGCTGGATGATGGAATTTTTCAGGAACTGATGAATTCGGCGCTCCTTCAGGCTGCGGAGGAGATCTACGGACAATTCCGGCCGGGTGCCTCCCCGGCGTCGGGTAATACGGAGGAATAGACGATGAGGAAATTACTGATCTGCGCCGGGTTACTGCTGGCGCTGGGAATTGCCGCCGCCGACCGGATCGCCGTGGCGGAACCGGTGGTCCGGGGCGGGATGGATGCCGCGGAGGTGGAGGCGCTCTGGGCGATGCTCGAATCCTCGGTCGGCGACGAGTACGAAGTGATTTCCCGGACCGCTTTCAAGGCGATGCTGACGGAAATCGAACTTACGGAAAATTCCGGACTCGTCGATCTCAATTCAACGCAGAAAGCCGCGCTCGGCCGGGTCAGCGGCGTGAAATACATTCTCACTTCCAACGTCGGGGTTTTCGGCCGGCGGCTCAATGTCTCACTTGCGCTCATCAATGCCTCCACCGGGGAGATGGTTCCGGGCAAGCGGTGTTCGGAGATGGTGGGATCGCTCGACGAACTCGCGGACAAACTTCCGGATATGCTCAATACGATCGGTCTCGGGGCGCCGGTTAAGAAGAGCGGCCGCTGGGCGTTGCTGGCGCCGGTGATCCGGGTGGCCGGCGCTCCGGGATACCTGGCGGAAGATTTCAATGTCCGGCTGGAGGAGGAGCTGATCAACCGGGGCTTCCGGCTCCAGAATCTCAAATCGGTGGCGAAGATTCTGCAGGATAACAATATCGGCGATCTCGAATCGGCCGAACCGGCGATTTATGCCCGGGTCGGTGCCCTGCTGCGGGTCGATTATCTGATTCAGCCGTCGATCAACCGTTTCTCGTGCAGGGTAAGCCGTAAATTTATCCAGGTCACGCGCCGGGAGGCGGTGCGCTGCATCGGTGATGTTGACGGTTCGATCCGGATCATCGACGCCGCCACCGGCGAACTGGTGAAGTCGATCTCCTGCAGAAGCAAGATCGATTATGATGATATCGAGGATACCGAGGATTGGAGCGCGGAGGATTTCGACAAGTATCTGATCGAGAACTTTGTGGCGGAGATCGTCAAGAAAATTGCTCCCGCAGTGAAGAAGTAGAAAGGGTGCCGGGCTGATGCGTTTTCCCCGTTGCCTCTGGCTGACAATGGCGGCATTGCTGACGGGTGGTTGTTCGACGGTCGTGAACTCCCATCTGCAGAAGGAACCGCTGGTCACCGCCTATGTGGCAGGCCGGAGTGCGGAGGCGCTGGAGAAGATCAACGATAAGCTGGTCGAACCGGGGTTTTTCAACTCCTCGGCGGTTGGTTCCGGCGATGAAGTGATGTGGCGCCTGGAGGCGGGAATGCTCAATTTCCTGATCGGAAATTTCCGTGACAGCATTGCCCACTTCAACCGCGCCGAGGCGTTGATCACCGACTTCGACCAACGGGCGGTGGTTAATCTGCGCGAGGTCGGTGCCGAGAGCGCGGTGCTGGTCACCAACCTCAACGCGCTGCCCTACCGCGGTTTCTGTCGCGATCGGATCATGTATCCGTTGATCCGGGCGTTCGCCTATCTGGGCGCCGGGGATGAGGAGGGGTTCCGGGTGGAACTTTTCCGCCTCCGGGAGAACCAGCAGCGGGTGCTCGACGATTACAACCACATTTTCGCGGCCGAGGAGGAGGCGATGAAACGGGAACGTAAAACTCATCCCGCCGCCGCCGGGGTCGATGCCCGGAAGGTGCTCGCCGATTCCGATAACCGCGAACTTGCCGACCAATTCGCCGAGATCGACCGGGTGGGTCAGCAGGCCTACGGGGATTTTCTCAATCCGCTGGCAATTTTCATGTCCGGTTACGGTTATGCGCGGGACGGCGACTTCGAAAACGCGCTCGTCGATTTTGAGCGTCTGCGCCGGGCGTTGCCGGGCAGTCCGCTGGTCAGGCGGTATTACGTCGAGGCGCTGCGGCTCGCCGGCAGGGAGATCCCGGAGGAGTTGCGCGGCGAATCCCGGTTCGGTCACCGGATCGGCCGGGGATCGGTGCTGGTCATTTTCGCGAACGGCCGGGGGGCGGCGTTCCGGCAGGTGAGTTTGTATATTCCGATCTACTTCCCCGGTTACGCGACGATCGCCACCACCGCCGGGCCGGTCTGCGAATATTATCCGGCGCCCTTCCGCCGGCTTGAGATCGAGAGCGGCGGGAAACGTTTCCATACGGAAATGATCGCCGACATGGATGCGATCATTTCTCAGGAGTACACCCGGCGTCTTCCCGGCATGATCGCGAGGATCGTGTTGAGCACCGCGGTCAAGGAGGCGGGCAGTTATGCGGCGACCCGGGCGGCGGCCCGGGCCGACAGCTGGGCGGGAATTGCAGTGGCGATCGGTATGGCGCTCTACAAGGTCGCGATGAATACCGCCGATACCCGGAGCTGGGAATTGCTGCCCCGGGAGTACCAGCTGGCGGAGTTCCCGATGCCGGAGGATCACCGGATCGTCATCGCCCCGGACGGAGGATCGCCGCTGCGGCTGGAGATTCCGCGGGGAGCCGGAACGGCGATAATTTACGTCAATGCGCCCGGAGGTGCCCGGGAGGCGCTGACGGCGGTGGTTATGACGTTGGACCCCGAATAAATATAAGAAGGAGCAGAGAAAACCATGTTTAAAAATCTGATGCTGGCGGCGGTGGTTGTCCTGGCGGGTTTCGGTTGCCAGAGTACGGTCAACACCGTGGAGAATGCCGAAGTGCCGGTGCCGGCCAATGTGGTGAAAGACAAGCGCGTGATCACCGACAAATTTCTGCGGGACCGGCTGGAAGTGCGTCTGGTGCAGGAGACGCGCACTGATGCCGGCAACCTCCGGGTGCAGGTGACCGCGGTGAATGCACGTACCGGATTCTTCTCGCAGCTCTGGAGCGGGCTCACCGGAGAGAACCCCTACCGGATCGATTACAAATTCGTCTGGCTGGATGAGCAGGGCATTGCGGTGGAGACCATGTTGACCGGATGGCGGACGGTGACGGTGTATCCGGGCGAACCGGTATATTTCACCGGTACCTCTCCGGCCGGGAATTGCAGTAATTTCATTCTGAACCTCAAGGAATCGGATCAATAAGGAGTTTAAGCGATGAAAATCAGATTTTTTCTGGCCGGAGGGGCTGTCGCCGCGGTTGTGTTGAGTGGCTGCGGGACATCTTCGACCTACGTGGACGCCACCGACACCACCATTGCGGTGAAGAACAAGGATCGGATGAGTTCCTCCGACTGGGTGGTGATCACTCAGGAGGCCGGCAACGCGCTGTTGAGTTCGCCGCTTTTCAATGAGTATCTCGCGGCCTACAAGCTGGATGCCGAGAAGAGCCTGCGGGAACTGGAGGCTGCGGGCGAGGAGTTTTCCGCCCGTGAAAAACTTTCGGTGAAGAAACCGCTGCTGATGCTTTCGACGATCCAGAACAACACCTCCGAACATATCGATTCGCGGCTGCTCACGGAACGGCTGCGGGAGATTCTTTTCAACAGCGGCAAGGTTCGTTTCACTACCTACGCCGCCGGAGCTGGTCAGACGATCGATTCGGCAACCGCCGACGCACGGGATCTTGCGCACGATCCCAATGTCAATCAGCGCACGGTGATGAAAAAGGGCAAGGTCAACGCCTATGATCTCTCGCTCGGCGGCGCGATCATCAAGCAGACGGCGGTGGACGGTCGGGCCAATGAAATCTCCTACACCTTCACATTGACACTGACCGACAATGTGACCGGCGAAGGGGTCTGGACCTATACCAAGGAGATCAAACGTCAACATCTGCAGGGCGGATTGGGATGGTGACGAAAGGGTAGTGAATCAGCCGGGGCGGTTGCAGAACCGCGCGGCCCGGAAATTACCGGAAGCAGTCGACCGGAAACGGTTCGGCTGCTTTTTTTTTGCGGTGATAATGGGACGACGGCCACCGGTTGCAATTTCGTCGGCGAATTTTTCCGGGAAAGAGTACGGGAGGCGATCTCGGCAACCCGGATCAGAATGAGACCGGAAAAATTTTTAAAAATATTACTCTATCGGCTTGAAATATGAAAAAATGTCGTTAGATTAATGTTGAATCCCTGATAGAGTATTACTTTAACCCGATCCAGGAGATCCTGAAAATGTGTCCGCATTCTGCAGCTTCCCCGGCGGCCTCCTCCCCGTCCGCCACCAACGGCAAAACCATGAACCGCGCCATCGACACCATCGTCGGTTACATCAAAAGCGAACATCTGCATGAGGGAGATCCCCTTCCGTCGGCGGAGTTTTTCTGCAAACGATCGGGAATTTCCCGGGTGATTGTCCGCGAAGCGATGAGTTACCTGAAGGGGATGGGGATCATCAATTCCGGCAAAGGGAGCGGTTTCCGGCTGGCGAAGGTGGATCCGCTGGCGGGTTTCGCGAATCTGCTGCCGCTCTTCTTCTCCATTTCCCGGAATCGCCATGAACTCTCGCGGCTGCGCTGCGATCTCGAACTTGGTGCGTTTCCGGACGTGGTCGAATGTATCTCCCCGCAGCAACTGCACGAGCTTGAGCAGGTGGTGGCCGACAGCGAGCGTCTGCTGCAGCGCGACGACTTCTGTAATTTCGACTTCATCCGCCTCGACCGGCGGTTTCACCAGATCATCTGCGCGTCCTCCGGGAACCGGCTGCTGGAGATCGTTTCGGAACATTACTTCACCGACATGAGCGACAATCCCGACCGTGACGACCGGGTGCTGCCGAAGAACCACCAGATGTTCCAGGCCGCTCACTGGGGGCATCAGGTGATCCTCAACTCGATCAAGATCCACGATATCGAAACCGGGCTGCTGATGCTGCACCGCCATTTCGCCACGATCAGAAATTTCTCCGAACGCCACGAAAACGGTCAGAGTTAAGGAGTGAAGATGCGGACAATCGACCTCGTCATCATCGTTGCCTATCTCGCCTTTGTCGCCCTGATACCGGTTGTCGTCGCCGGCCGGCAGAAGAATAAGGAGGACTTCATCATGGCCGGGCGGCGCATGCACTGGCTGCCGCTGGCCCTCTCCGGAGTGGCGGTGTCGTTCAGTGCGATCAGCCTGCTCGGCGCCCCCGGTTTTGTGCTCGCGAATGATCTCAAATATCTGCCGACGCTCTTCATCGGCATCCTGAGCATTCCGGTGGTGTTTTTCCTGGTGGTGCCCTTTCTCTACAAACTGCGCCTGGTATCGGTCTACGAATATCTCGAAGATCGCTTTTGTCCGGCAATCCGCTACGCGGCCAGCACGCTCTTCATGATCTCCAAACTCGGTTATCTTGCGATGACGATCTTCACGCCGGCGCTGGCACTCAATTCGATCACCGGCTTACCGATCACGCTCTTCGTGGTGATCCTCGGCGCCGTCACCGCGTTTTACACCATGCTCGGCGGCATGGAAGGGGTGGTCTGGAGCGATGTGATGCAGTATTTTGTGATGATCGCCGGTATCTGCGGAGCGGTGTGGTTCTTCATCGGCGATGAGACCGCGGAATACTGGCGGATCGCGGCGGCGGCGGGCAAGACGCAGATGTTCGACTTCTCCTTCAGTTTCGATTCACTGTCGGTGTGGGTGCTGTTTCTCAATTGCACACTGATGGGGATCGCCGGGGTGTGCAGTGATCAGTCCCAGGTGCAGTTGCTGCTCTCGGCGCGGTCGCTGCGCGACTCGATGAAAAGCTACCTCTTTGCGATAATTTTCGGTTCGCCGGTGGTGCTGGTGCTCTATTTCATCGGCATCTGCCTTTACGGCTTCTTCCGGACCGGAGCCGAACTTCCGCCGGAGATCGCCGCAGTGCCGGACAAGGTGTTTCCCTACTTTATTTCAAGATACCTGCCGCCGGGTGTCGGCGGTCTTCTGCTGGCGGCGATTCTTGCGGCGGGGATGTCCACGATCAGCGCGGTGCTTCATTCGCTCACCTCGCTCTTCATGGTCGATGTCTACGAGAAGATCTCCGGCAACCGGGAACACGGTGTCCGCTACGTCTGGATCAGCCGTCTGGTTTCCCTGGGGTGGGGAACGCTGGCGGTGGGATTGACCTTCTTCGTGATGTATCTCGGCAGCACGATCATCGAGGTTACGCAGGTGCTGGCGGCGCTGCTGGCGGCTCCGCTCGGCGGGATCTTCTTTCTCGGCATTTTCACCAAACGGGCGGATACCAACGGCGCCGTCTGGGGCGGAATCGTCGGAATCATCGTCACCTGCGGCGCCTGGTATCTCAATCATTCCGGCATAATGAAGATCAACTTCATGTGGTTTGCGGTGTTCGGAATCGTCGCCACCTTCGGCATCGGTTACGCGGTCAGCATGTTCACCAGCTGGATAAAGAACGGCGTCAAGGCCGGATAAGAAACAGAAAGGGAATTGTCTATGAAACGATGGCTCTGGGTTTTTCCGACGGTTCTGCTGGCGTTGCCGCCGGTTGGTTCGGGGATGGAAGTGAAAGTGCTGAAAAACGCGATTGTCAACGATAAGATTGTCGATGCGGTCTCTCCGGGAGGGTTGGCGGTGACGCGCGACGGCGATTATCTGGCGACCTTTTCGGATCACGGCGACGTTTCTCCCGGCTGCCGCAGTTATCTGGTGAGATCGCGGGATCAGGGTACGACCTGGGAAGAACCGGAACAGGTTTTCGGGCCGGACAACGAACGCGAAGGGGTGACCGTGGTGCTGCACAACCTGCCCGACGGGGAAATCATGCTTGGTACGGAACGTTTCACTCATGATGGAGTGGATCGCAAAGCGGTGTTCCGGGCGCGCACTTCGCAGCTGGAGTTGTTCCGGATGGATGAAAACGGGAAGTTTGTTCCGCTTCAGAAGCTCAATACTCCGGCGGGGTCGGCGTTCACCTTCACGGGAAGCGTGGTCGAACTGCCGAACGGGGACTGGGTGCTGCCCGCCTACGGCTATCCGAAAACCGGTACGGTGCCGGGAGCGCTCTACGGATCGGGATTTTTCCGCAGCCGCGACCGGGGCGCGAGCTGGGGCGATTTCGAACTGGCATTCCGTGATGAACCGCCGGCGGGGGAAGCTGCGTATGACTTCAACGAGAGCGGTTTCTTCGTCAAGCCGGACGGAACGCTGGTCGCGCTCGCCCGGATCGACAGCCGCAAGGTGAATAAGCTCTGGCGCACCGAATCAACCGATAACGGTAAAACCTGGAGCAAACCGGTTGAGACCGCTATCGGCGGCATCTATCCGGTAGTGATGCCGCTGGAAGGTGGAGGGTATCTGCTGGCCTGCGGCAACCGGGAGGCGCGTCCGATTCCGCGCTCGGTGAATTTCTTCTATTCCGCCGACGGCGACAACTTCGAATATATCGGCATGCCTTTCTACTCGCGTACCGACGGCAAACCCTACAACAGTGCGACCGGCGGACTTCAGCGGCTGATTCCGGGGCCGGAGAAGGATCAGGTTTACGTGGTGTTCTACGCGTTCGATCCGCAACTTCCGGGCTACGACCAGACCTATGTGGACGGCAACCTGATCGAGATTGTGAGGTGATTTCATGATGGTGTCGCTGGCCGGAGAACGGCTCACTCTCGGTTTCGGCATGGTGGACGGGGGGTTCGCGCTGACGGGGTTTTCGCGTCCGGGGGGTGCGGAGTTCTGCGCTCCCGGTCCCGGTCTGTGGCGGGTTGAGCTGATCAATACTGAAAACGAGGTGATCGAACTGCGACCTCAGACCGAACCGAAAGTGCAGCGGGGCGCGGGGACCATTCGCTGCCGCTGGCGTTTTTCCGGTCGGGCCGAGGTGATGGTCAGCGTCGATTCCGAACCGGGCAGCGACGCGGCCGCCTTGCGGATCATGGTGGAAAAGGTGGCGCCGGAGTGGTCGGTGCGCGGGATCTGCTTCCCCTGGTTTGACTGGGTGGTGGATGACGGCGAGGCGTGTCGGCTGATATTGCCGGAGGACGCGGGCGCGGTCTACCCGGATCCGTTGCGTACACTGCCGTCGGGCGGGGTTATTGCGAGCAAGCGTCTGCGCGAACGCGCCTGGCCCAACGGCAATTTCACCATGCAGTTCGCGGCGCTCGAACGCTCCGGTGAACTCGGCTATTTCGGCGCCCACGATCCGGAAGCGGCGGTGAAAAGCTTTGCCTGCGACTGTGACCGGGAGGGACGACGGGTGGTGTTCCGCCCCCGCTGGCACACGGTTCGGCGTCCGGGGGCGGATTACCGGTCGTTTCCCTGGGTGCTGGCGCTCTCGCACGGGGACTGGTTCGACGCGGCGCAGCGTTACCGCCGGTTTGCGCTGACTGCGCCGTGGCTGTCGCGAGGGCCGCTGGAAGCGGGGCGGAAAACTCCGCAGTGGCTGCTTGAGACGCCGCTGGTCACGTTGCGGATGCACCGCGGTGATGGTTGTTCGGCGGCGGATATCCGGCGGGAAGCGGAATTTTTCGGGGTGCCGGTACTGGTTCACTACTATATGTGGCAGCGCAATGCGTTTGATGCAAACAATCCCTTCTTTTTCCCGACGGTACCGGGATTCCGGCGGGAGGTGAAGACGCTGCGCGACGCGGGAATCCGGGTGATGCCCTACGTGAACTTCTTTTCAGCGGACAGTTCGCTTGCCGAATGGCCGCAGCTGGAGTCCTCCAGTCTCCGCACCGATGAGTTCGGGGGAACGCATCGCACGGTCTGGAGCCAGCACCGGGAGGATTTCGTGCAGATGTGTTCCGGGGCGCCGCTGTGGCGGCGGATCGCCGCCATGCAGACGCTGCGGATGCTGGAGACCGGGGTGTCGGGAATCTATTTCGACGAAATCGGAATGAGTCCGCCCTTCGCCTGCTGCGCGGACAATCACGACCACGAGGCCGGAGATCCGGAGACTTTTGTCCGCTGCGGCTGCCGGTTGTTCCGGAAGATCCGCAACGAGGCGGAGGAGTTTGTCCCGGAACCGGTGTTCGCTTCCGAAGGGGCGGGCGAACCCTTCATCGCCGAGATCGACACGCTGCTGACCGGCAACGCCAACAACCCGTACATGAAGCCGCTGTTTGCGGCGGTCTATCATGATTACGTGCTCTGTTTCGGCCGTTATACTTTTTCCCAGGAGGTGCACGACGCGCGTTTCGCGGGAGCGATTGCATCGAAACATGCGCAGCAGTTCATTTCGGGGTTTCAGTTCGGCTGGTCGCGGATACCCTGGAATCTGCTGCTGGATTGCGCCCCGGAGACCGTTCGTTTCATCCGGCGGCTCGCCCGGGCGAGACACGAGCACTGGCGCTATCTGGCCTGCGGGAAGATGCTCCGGCCGCTGGAGCTGACGGTTCCGGCCGTCGAACGCCGCTGGGCGATGGCGTGGAACGACTGCGAAGGACAAGTCGTCACTCTGCCGGCAGTGATGAATTCGGTGTGGCAATGCGACGATGCGACGATTGCGGTGGCGCTGGTCAACATCTCGGCGGAACCCCAACGTATTCAGCTTCAGTTGCCGAATATCCAGATGGACGATCCCTCCGGTGGGACTGTGGAGGGAGGAGCGGAGAACTACCGTTATCCGTTGCCGCAGCCGACACCGGTTCGCGCTTTCCTCTATCACGGTGATGAACGTCAGGTGGTGGTGCCCGGGGGAGACACCCGGTGCGGCATCCGGATCGAACTGCCGCCGGAGAGTGTGGCGATGGTGTTGCTGCCGACTGAAAAACCTTATGGAGTGCATTCGCACTGATCCCCAGAGAATCAAAGGAGGAGACATGAAAATGAAAAGAAGAAGCCGTTTTCCCCGTTTCGTTTCCGAATGTTCCCGTTTCACCCTGATCGAATTGCTGGTGGTGATTGCGATCATCGCGATTCTCGCGGCGATGCTGATGCCGGCGCTCTCCAAGGCCCGGGAAGCGGCCCGGGGAACCGCGTGCCTGAGCAATCTCAAGAACATCGGCAGCGGCATTGCGATGTATACCGATGACAACAAGGGGATGCAGCCGCTCAACCTGTATGCGTGGAGCAATGCCGGATTTCTGCTTTCGTGGGGATACCTGACCTCGCGTTATATCGAACCAGGTTATAAATATGACGCCACCGGCGGCCTCAACAGCAAGAGTATTTTCCGCTGCCCCTCCGACCAGCTGCCGAACACCCGCTACTGGGTGAACAGCTACGGGGTGCTGGATGTAAATCTTTATCCGACAGTGACCTCACATCTACCGTTTCTGATACCCTACAAGCAGGTGGCCGAACCGTCGAATTGTTTCGCGGTCATGGATGGACGGCGGGTCAACGGAGCGGACTATCCGGCGGATTTCATCACCGTGCCGAAGTATATCAACACCGACAACACCGTCGGCAACAACGCGGTATTCACGCTGGATCTCAACGGCAACGGGATCAAGGAATCCTACAATGTGAACAACATTTTCAACCGTGCCGACAACCGTCACAACGAGCGGATCAACACCACCTTCATCGACGGTCACGCTGTTGCGATCGATGAGGCGGAGTTCGTGCACGAAGACCATTGGCTGCCCTTCCGGAACTGAGAACCGCTGTTGAAAATTCTTCGACCGGGATCGGCGGATCCCGGTTTTTTTTTGCTGGAGATGATGGATCAGAAGGGGCGGGAGGGGTTCGCCCGGAGGGATTTCCGGGAAATGAATCCAGTTCAACCGGCGGCGGGAAAGTGGTAAAAACAAAAAAAGAGCGGCAACAAAACGGCAACAAAGAAAAAAACAGCGACTTTTGAACATAGTCATAAGTCGCTGTTTATAAAGAACTTAAAATGGTGCGCCCACGGGGACTCGAACCCAGGACCCAATGATTAAGAGTCATTTGCTCTACCAACTGAGCTATGGGCGCATTACATGAGGTTAATATAGCAGGTTTTCCGGAAAATGCAACTGTTTTTGCCGATAAATCCGGTAAAAAGTTTGAAAAATCCGGATATCCCTCCGGGTTAAGGTGACTCTTCAGCAGTCGGCGGTATGTATGCGGTCCATTGCGGGGCTCAGCGGTTCGATGCCGTCGGCTGTGATCAGATATCCGGTTTCGATCCGGGCGCCGTGCAGGCGGGGATGGCCGAAGAAACTCACATCGACGCAGACGGTCATCCCCGGCGTGAGCACATCGTCGCTGTTGGGACCGAAAAACGGCGCTTCCGCCTCCTGAAGACCGATCGTGTGCACAAACGGGCAGACGAGGTATTTCGCCATATCGTGACGTTCGAAGAGACGGCGGGCGGGGGCGTCGACCTCGCGGCCGATTTTCCCCGGGGCGAGAGCGGCGCGGGTGAGTCGGAATGCTTCCCGCAGGAGTTTCAGTCCCTCGCGTTGTTCGGGGGTGTATTCTCCGGAGACCGGCAGCCAGTCGCCGACCACTCCGGCGTAGCCGCGCACTTTGGGCGCGATGCCGATCATCACCGTCTCCCCGGCCCGAAGTTCCCGGGCGCTCGCAGTCGGCACTACGGCGTCGGAACGTTCGCCGCCGCCGACGATGGCCGAGAAGCCGAAACCGCTGGCGCCGCGGCTGCGGGCGGCGAACTCTCCGGTTGCGGCAACCGCAATCTCGCTTTTTCCCGGGGCGATTGTATCGCACATCGCTTTATAACTGTGGTCGGCGAGCGCGAATGCGGCGCGGATTTGTTCGGCTTCCCAGGCTGATTTGTCGCGCCGGAGCGTCAGAAATTCAGCGGTCATGTCCACCAGTTCCACCCCGCTGAATCCGGAGGCGATGCCGCGGTAGCACTCCAGGGGCATCCGGTCGGCGCCGACGAGACCGACGCGGTGGATTTCACCGAGGGAAACCTTGAGTTCGGCGAAGAGTTCGGGAAAGGAGATGATGGTGGCCGCCGGATATTCCTCATCCGGAACCATGAAGACCGGGAAGTTCCGCGTTGCGGTGATCGCGCTCGACTGGCGGGCGAAGGGCTCGCTTTCCGGTCCGCCGAGGAGCATCGGCGCGCCGCGGCGCGGCACGAGCACGGCGCCGGACTCGAACTGCGGGCACCAGCCGGTCAGGTACCAGCCGTTGCCGATGTTGAACTCGTCATAGTAGATCAGCGCGAGGTCGAGGTTTTTCGCTTCGAGGATTTTCACGACGGCGGCGATTCGGGAGGCGGCTTCGGATTCGATGAGATACTTCATTTTTGTACTCCGTTGAAAATGTGGGTGTCCGGCGCAATGTTAATTTTAACATCAACGGATAATATAACGCCTGGCTCAATATTGTCAACCCTTTTCCCGCCCCGAAAATTGAATTTTTGATTGCGGCATGGTATATTGCGCCACGAATCAACCTGGAGAAGAGAATGAAGAAGCCCGGATCCCGCGCCACCGTGAATGATATCGCCCGCCAGTGTCATCTCAGTGCGATGACCGTCAGCCGGGCGCTGCGGTGTCAGCCGGGGGTGAAGGCCGACACCCGCGAACGGGTGCTGGCCGTCGCCGAGGAACTCGGCTATCTGCGCGGTTCCCGGCTCGGCCGTCCGGAACGGCCGCGGCTGGAACGTCCGGAACGCATTCAACTGATTTGCGGCAGTACCGGCCGGAATCTGGCGGTGTTTCATTCCCGGCTGCTCTTTGCGCTGGAGACGCTGTTTACGGCCGCCGACTGCGAGTGTCTGATCCGTCATTCTGACGGCGATTACCGGATCTTCACCCGGATGCTGGCGGCGGCCCGCCGTTCCGGAGCGGAGGCGACGCTGCTCATCGGCGATTTTCCGGAAGCGCAGCTGGATGCGCTTCAGCTGGCGTTTCCCGGGGCGCTGCTGCTCGACAATCCCGGCGGAAGCGGCGTCGACGCAACCTGCGGCGTCATCGGCTTCGACAATATCGCCGCGGCCCGGATCGGGGTCGGACATCTGATCTCCGGCGGTCGGCGCCGGATACTGCTGGTCAGCGGCGAACGGGGCCACTTTTTTTCGGCGGCGATTGAGCGTGGTTACCGCGAGGCGCTGGCGGCGGCCGGAATCGAGTTTTCACCGGAACTGGTTGTCAACACCGACTTCAGCGGCAGCGGAGCGATGCATCGGGTGGAGGAGATTCTGGAGCGCGGGATCGATTTCGATGCGGTGTTTACCAATGACGAAATGGCGCACGGCGTCTACCGGGCGCTGACGGTTCATGGTCTTGCTGTTCCCGAAAAGGTTGCGGTGTGCGGCTGTGACGCACTGCCCGGAGGAGAGCTGCTGACGCCGCCGCTCTCGACCATTGAACTTGATGTGGAAGCACTTGCAGAGACCGCGGTGTCGATACTTTTCGACGGCGGCGCCCGGGGACGGCCGCCGCGGCTGAAGTTGCCGGTGCGGCTGATCGTCCGGGAATCGAGTGCGCCGTCGTCCGGGAATTATTCGGCGGAGTAGCTGTCGCGGAGAATGCGCACCGTGGCGTTGGAACGATCCGCCAGTACCCGGTCAAGTTCGAGCCGAAGTTCGCTCCAGTCCACCGGAATTTCCACTCTGGCTCCGTTGTTGGCGGTCCTGGCCGCCCGGGCGGCTTCGAGCGCTTCGGGGATCTCCTGCCGCTGAAAGCGGATCAGCATGGTCACGAGCGCTCCCTCCGGAGTCGCCGGACGCCGAAAGGCCAGCGTTTCCAGCGCCGCCGCCGGATTGCCGCCCTTGTACTGGGCGAAGGCGAGGCGCGGCGCGAAACGCTGCGGTTCGCGATCGAGTTCGAGCAGGCGGCGGTAGTACCAGGCGGCCGCTTCCCAGTCGTTGCTGCTGCCGGCTTCCCGGGCCGCTTCGGCGAGGAAGGCGCTGGTTTCACGCCGGTCATCGAGCATTTTGCCGAGTTTGGGTTCGAGGTCGAGGTCCGGCGGGGCGCCGAGCAGCCGGGCCTTTTCATAGCAGCGGGTTGCTTCCTGGATGCGGCTGGCGTCGACGGTCAGCAGGAGCTTGGCCAGCTCCAGCTGGGGCGCGGGATCGTCGGGGGAGAGCCGGGCGACAAAGCGCAGCCGGTTTTCCGCCCGTTCCGGTTCACCGCTGCCGGCTTCGGCGAGTGCGAGTGCGAGCTGCAGCCCGGGATGGTCGGGATTGCCCTTGATCAGGGGTTCGAGGATTGCCAGTGCGCCGCCGAAGTTTCCGGTTGCGATGCTGCTGCGGGCGGCGGCAACGCCGAGATCGGGATTTCCGGGATCGGCGGCCCGGGCCTGCCGGAGCAGCGGCAGCGCCTCTTCGAAGCGTTCCTGGCTGTAGAGGAGCAGGCCGAGGCGTTTGGCGGCGTCGGTATGGTTCGGGTTGCCTTTCAGCGCCTGGCGGAAGTTCCAGGCGGCGAGTTCGTAACTCTCCTCGTCGAGGGCGTGAACTCCCGCGGCGAAGAGGTCGTCCGGACTCTCTTCCGGCGGGGCGGTGAAGACTGCGATCGGAAGCGACCCCTCGATCTGAAGGAGAGGGCGTTCCTTGAGTTGTTTTTCAAGTTCGGCGCGCTCGGCTTCGAGTTCGGTGTTGCGGCGGGTCAGACGGGCAAGTTCCTCCTTTACCTGAGCGAATTCCGCGACCTGGAGTTTCGCCTGGGCGAGTTCACCTTCGAGGGAGGCGATCCGGGCCTGAAGCTCTTTGGTTCTGGCGTTGTCGGAATCGGCGGACTTGCGGCGGAGTGCTTCGAGTTCGGCCCGGAGTTTGTCGGTTTCCACCAGTTGGAGTTTTGCCTGGGCGAGTTCGCCCTCGAGGCTTTTGGCGGCGGCGAGTTCGACCGCGATGTTGCGCTGACGTTCGAGTTCCTGTCGGAGGGCGGGAAGTTCCTCAAGCTGGCGCCTGGCCGTGGCAAGCTCATCCGCGGCGGGGCGCAGCGACGCCACTTCGGCTTCCAGCACCCGACGGGAGGCCTGAAGTTCCTCGACCAGCCGTTGCTCCCGGCTCAGCGAGGCTTTGAGCTGGTCGAGTTCGACGAGGCGGAGCTTGATGCCGGCGAGTTCGGCTTCGCGCGGTTTGGCAGCTTCGGCGAGTAGACGGTTCTGCTTGTTCTCGGCCTGGAGCGCGGCGAAGTTTTTCTGCAGTTCCGCGTACTGCTCCGGCAATTTGCCGAGCTGGTCGCGGAATGCGGCCGCCTCCTGAATTTCCTTGCGGAGCGCGGTTCGTTCGTCGCGCAGCTGCTGAATCGTTGCGGCGTTGCGTGTTGCCTCATCCTCCAGCTGTTCCTGCCGCAGTTTTCTGGTTTCCGCTTCGGCGCGCAGCTGGGTGAGTTCGGTGGTGGCCCGGTTCAGTTCTTCACTGAGGCGCTGCTGCTCCTCGGCGGCCTCAGTCGATCTCCGCAGATCGATATCGGTACGGTTTTTGAGGCGCTGGTCGAGCTGGGTGGCCTTTTCCAGCGCGGCGCGAAGTTCGTCCTCCAGCCGGCGGGTGTTGTCCCGGAGTTTGGCGGTTTCGATGGCGTTGAAACCGGCGTTGCTTTCCGCGAGGGAGGCCCGCTGCCGCAGGGAGAGGATCTCCTTGCGGTTTTCGGCGAGTTCCCGCTCTTTTTCCGCCATCTCGGCGCGCAGCTGCTGGATTTCCCCGTTATCCGCGGGGGCGGTTCCCGTTGCCGGGGGCGGAGCCGGGGTGGCGGCGGCCTCGGCGGCGCTCCGGCGCAGCTCTTCCAGTTGCCGGTTGAGTTCGGAGATGGTTTCATCGCGCAATTTCAGCGCATTCTCGGCGGCACGCAGCGAATTGGTCGATTTAAACCCCTGTTCTTCAAGGCGGGCGCTCTTCTCTTCGGCAAGTTTAAGGCGGTTTGCCGTGATTTCGGCGGCGGTTCTGAGTTCGAGCAGTTGACTCTGAAGTTCGGCAATGCGGCTGTCGGGGCGTTTGCTCTGTTCTTCCAGCTGCCGGTAACGTTGTTCGAGCAGGGCGTATTTGTCGGCGGCGATGCGCTGGTCGCGCATGAGATGGGTGATTTCCGCCTCGAGGTTCCGGGTTTTGGAATCGTTGGAGCGGAGCTTTTCGATTTCAGCTTCTGCTTCGGCGAGCTGTTTTCTGAGCACGTCGGCTTCACCGGGGAGTTCGGTTACGGCGGGTTCGCTGCTGTCGGGAGGGGGCGTTGTGTTCCCGAGGAGTCGTTTCAGATTGGCGGTTTCACGTTCGCAGTCGGCGATCCGTTCGCTGATCACGCGCTGGTTCCAGTCTGGCCGGGCCTTCTTCACCGCCTGGTAATTTTCCAGCGCTTTCTGAAACGCCTCCAGCGCCTGGGTATATTCGCCGCGGTCGCGATGCTGTTCGCCCAGTTCAAAGTTGGTGTAGCCGAGCCGCCAGGCGTCCCATGGAGAAACGTCGGCAGCGAAGAGCAGCAGGCCGCCTGCGGCGGCGAGAGCGCACAAGGTTCGTTTAATTCCGGTCATGGCAGAGGTACTCCCTGAATTTGTCGCGATAACGGTCGGAGATGGAGAAAACCATCTCAATTACCCCGTCGTCGCGGTATTTCTCTTCGCGGATCTCGCCCTCGGCGTGAACCAGCGCCGCCAGGTCGTGGCGTGACGGTGGAATTTCCGCATAAAAGAGGTGTCGTCCGGCGGTGGCGAGTTCGCCGATCCGGCGTCGGAGTTCATCCAGTCCGGCGCCGCCGGTGGCGGAAATCCAGAGCGCGCCGGGAAAAAGTCCGCGCAGTCTGGCGATCGTGAACGCATCATGAACCGGGTCGAGCAAATCGCATTTGTTGAAGACGATCTGAATATTTTTCTCCTCGGCGCCGAGTTCGCGCAACACCCCGATGGTGGTCTCCCATTCGGTATCGACATCCGGACTGGACGCGTCGAGCACCAGCAGCAGAAAATCCGCGAGCACCGCCTCTTCCAGCGTCGATTTGAAAGCCTCGATCAGCGAATGGGGAAGATTACGGACAAAACCCACCGTATCGATCAGCACCACTTCGGTATTCTCCCCGGCGCGGATTTTTCTTGCCGAAGGGTCGAGGGTTGCAAAAAGCTGGTCGCGGACGAGCAGTTCCGAACCGGACAGCGCCTTGAGCAAACTGGACTTGCCGACATTGGTGTAGCCGACGATCGCACCCTGCGGCACCGGTTTGCGCAGCCGGGCCTTGCGCTGGGTGTCGCGGCGGCGGCGAACTGTGGCGAGCTCCTCCTCAAGCTGCTGAATCCGGCGGCGGAGCAGCCGGCGGTCGGTTTCGAGCTGGGCCTCGCCTTCGCCGCGGTTGGTGGCGCCGCCGCCGCGCTGGCGGGAGAAGTGGCTCCAGGCGCGGGTCAGTCTCGGGAGAGCGTATTTGGCGCGGGCGAGTTCCACCTGAAGCACCGCTTCGCGGGTGCTGGCCCGGCGGGCGAAAATATCGAGGATAACCTCTTCGCGGTCGATCACCGGCATGGCGGCGAGACGTTCCCAGTTTCGCTGCTGCGACGGGGAGAGGCGGTAATCGAAGACCATCACCTCCGCTTCGCACTCCTGGGCGAGGCGGGCGAGTTCGGCCGCCTTGCCGGAACCGGTCACATATTGCACGTTGACGCCGCGCAGGCGGACGATCTCCGGTTGCAGGGGGATGATATCGATGTTGGCGACGAGTTCGGCGAGTTCGTCGAGCTGGGCAGCGACGCCGGCGGCGTCATCCTCGGCCCGCTGGAACCCGACCAGGAAGCCGCGTATTTTCCGAGATTCGATTTCGGAGGAGATTTCGATCATTGTCGGTATTATTATTCATTAAACGCTGTTTAACATGATGTCTTAAGAAAATACCACCGCTTTGCTTTTTATGCAAATCCCCGGAGGCACGGAAGCGCGTTTCTTGAAAAAAGTCCGCCGCGGTGGTATTTTATGAAACAGTTTAATACGCTTTGGGATACGGTGTCGCCGTTTCGGCGGCCGGCGCCGGCCGCCTGCGCTTGCGGGCGTCGTCGATTCTGATGAACGAGGGAATGAAACGAGGTGGATATGAATTATTTGTTCGCATTTTCCGGACAGGGCGCGCAGGCGGTCGGCATGGGCAGGTCGCTTTACGATTCCTCTCCGGCGGCGCGAAGCCGCTTTGAGGCGGCGGATGCGGCGCTGGGTTGTCGGTTGAGCGAGATAATTTTCGATGGTCCGGCGGAGAAGCTGACCGAGAGCCGCTATTGCCAGACCGCGATTTACACGATGAGCTGTGCGGCGCTGGCTGCGTTTTATGAACGCTTCCCGGAGCAGCGCCCCTGCTGTTGCGCCGGCCTGAGCCTTGGAGAATATGCCGCGCTCTTTGCCGCCGGCGCTTTTGATTTTGAAACCGGATTGCGGCTGCTGGCGCGGCGCGGCGAACTCATGGATGAAGCCTGCCGCAAACATCCCGGCGGCATGGCGTCGGTGCTCGGCGGCGACCGCGGAATCATCGCCGAAGTGTGCGGGGAGTGTGACATCGATATCGCCAACTACAATTCTCCGGGCCAGATCGTGATCTCCGGAGAAAAGGAACGGGTCGCCGCCGCCGTGGAAAAATTGCGCGGACGGGGCATGCGCAAGATCGTTGAACTCAACGTTGCCGGTGCATTTCATTCCCGGCTGATGCGGGAGGCGGGCGAGGCTTTGCGCGAGGCGTTGGAACAGGCGGAAATCCGGATGCCGCAGGTACCGGTATTTCATAATTTCTCCGCGGCTCCGGCGGCGAGTGTGGAGGAGATCCGCGAATTGCTGGTTTCGCAGGTGGCCGGTTCGGTGCGCTGGGAAGATTGTCTGCGGGCAGCGGTCGCGGGCGGCGCCGGCGGCGTGATCGAATTCGGTCCCGGCAATGTGCTGACCGGTCTGGCCCGTCGCACGGTACCGGAACTCAAACTTATCAACATCAACAGTTCCGAAACGCTCGCTGCGGCGGAACTCTGAATTTGAAACACAGCCATCCCATAGGAAAAGAAAAAGTTGAAAGATGATGGTTCTGGATGCAACTTATATTTCAGCAAAAAAAAC